>CAYVSF010000014.1:0-15299 GCA_964453775.1 uncultured Bacteroidales bacterium | reverse complement strand
TCCCTGCTTAAAATACAGGAAATACAATTCTGATTTACAATAAATCCCTTTCCTTAAAACTATTATTAAATACTATTCTTCTTGCAATTCCGTTCTCTTTGAGCAGGTATACGCAAATCATGTTTTTTTAATAGCTATTGAATAAGTTCCTTATATTATTTGTTGTGTATCTGCATTAGCATTGATTCAAATTATTGTATTTTTAAGCCTTGAATAAAAAGCGAAGATATTTTAAATGCGTAATCTACTTCTTTTTACATGCTTATTTCTGATTTTCCACTCCTCCTTTGCGCAAATTGGAGGACGTTCGGCCTATGAATTTTTAAGCCTTACTCAATCTGCACGCGTTGCTGCTCTTGGCGGAGAAAGCAATGCTATTTGGGAAGACGACATTAATCTTGCTTTTCATAATCCTGCCCTTTTAACCCAGGTTTCTCCACAATCGGCTGTAATCAATTATGTCAATTATTTTTCTGATTTAAATTACGGTTATGCTTCATATGCCTGGAAAAGCCCAAAAAAAGGAATGTTTAGTGCAGGCATTCAGTATTTCAACTATGGAGAATTTATCGCTGCTGATGAAAAAGGACTTATTACCGGAGATTTTAAAGCCGCTGAATATGCCCTGCACCTCATGTATGCAAGGACACTAAAAGACTCTACGTGGTTTATCGGTGCAACGGTAAAACCCATTTATTCTCATTTAGAAAAATACAACTCCCTGGGGTTAGCCGCCGATTTGGGAATCTCCTACCGCAGCCCAAACAATTTGGTTCTATCCATGGTGATTAAAAATCTGGGAACTCAAATTACTACATATGCCGGTAATTATGAATACTTACCCCTGAATATTCAATTGGGCATTTCGAAAAAACTAAACTATGCCCCAATTCGTTTTTCAATTGTGCTTGATCATCTTGAATCGCCTATTCTTTCCTATGACAGCGAACTCACCATTGAACAAAACACGGATCCACTTACGGGAGAAGAAATTGAACCTTCAACACTTGATCAAATTGCAGATGAAGTAATGCGGCATGTAATTTTAGGAGTTGAATTCACCCCATTTAAAAACTTCTATCTCCGGGGTGGTTATAATTACCGTCGTAGGCAGGAATTACTAATTGAAAGCAGAACTTCCACCATTGGTTTTTCTTATGGGTTTGGAATTAAATTCTCCAAATTCTATCTTAGTTATGGAAGATCGACTTACCATCTGGCAGGAGCTTCCGATTTTTTTACCTTAAGCACCAATCTGTCTTCTTTTTATAAATAACTTTCCGTCTTCTTCCCCTTCTTCAAAAATTTGTTGCTAAATTGATGTAACTTTACCTGATAAAAAAAGACCGTGAAACAGGAAATAATTATAGCTATCGATGGATATTCCTCTTCAGGGAAAAGCACCCTGGCAAAAGCTTTAGCGAAAGAACTTAATTACAAATATATCGACACAGGCGCTATGTATAGGGCGGTAACTCTGCACGCTCTGCGCAAGAAATGGATACGCTCTTCAGATAATAAAATTGACAAAAATGAACTGATAAATGGATTAAATGACATAGAAATCCAATTTATCCGAAAAGATTCAACACAACATACCATCTTAAATGGAGAGGACGTAGAAAAAGAAATTAGAAACTTAGCCGTGAGTAATGCGGTAAGCTACATCAGTCAAATAAAAGAAGTGCGAGAGAAGATGGTAAAAATCCAACAAAAAATTGGTAAAAACAAAGGCATTGTTATGGATGGACGTGATATTGGAACTGTAGTATTCCCTGATGCCGAAATTAAAATTTTTATGACAGCTGATGTAGAATCCCGGGCAAAAAGAAGATTTGAGGAACTAAAAGCCAGGGGAATACCCGTGGACAAAGAAGAAATAAGTAAAAACATAAAAGAACGTGACAAAATAGACGAAAACAGGAAGGAAAGCCCCTTAAAAAAGGCAAAAGATGCTATCGTACTCGATAATAGCTACATGAACCAGGAGGAGCAATTTCATTGGGCCATGAAAAAAATCAACAACTATTTGAACAATTAGCTGGATTAGGCATAGAATAAAAAGGATATGCATATTGAAATCGATGACAACTCAGGATTTTGCTTTGGCGTTGTGAATGCTATTGAGCTTGCAGAGCAGGAATTGGAAAAGGGAGAAAAGCTATACTGCCTGGGAGATATTGTTCACAACAGTGCAGAAGTAGAACGGCTAAAGAAAAAGGGACTTATTACCATTCAGCACGAACAACTAAAAGATTTGCACGACTGTAAGCTTTTACTAAGAGCCCATGGTGAACCTCCCGAGACCTATAAGATTGCCAGGAAAAACAATATTCGTCTCATTGATGCTTCCTGCCCTGTGGTGTTGAAATTGCAAAACAAAATCAAATTGGGCCATGAGAGTATGCTTCAGAAAAAAGGACAATTGGTGATATACGGGAAAGAAGGGCACGCAGAGGTAAACGGGCTGGTAGGCCAAACACAACGAGAGGCTATTGTTATTGGAGGTCCCAAAGATTTGGTTAAAATTGATTACACACGTCCTGTTGAGCTTTTTAGTCAAACCACAAAAAGCATTGAGGGCTTCTACCAAATAAGAGATGAAATCAAAAAGCGCATGCAAGAGGCACAGCAAAAAGAAGAAGTGAATTTTATTGCGAACGATACCATCTGCCGACAGGTTTCTCATCGACAGCCTCAGTTAAGAAAATTTGTTAAAAAGCATGATGTTATTATATTTGTTAGTGGAAAGAAAAGTTCTAACGGCAAGATGCTGTTCCAGGTTTGCAAGACCGAAAATCCTCAAACCTATTTTGTTTCTTCTTCAAACGAAATTCAGGCCCATTGGTTTGAAAATGCAACATCGGCTGGAATATGTGGAGCCACATCAACACCCAGATGGTTGATGGAAGAGGTGGCTCAAAAAATCGATACGATAAACCCTAAAATCAAGTAAAATGACTAAAATCAAGACAATTGGTGTGCTTACTTCAGGAGGAGATGCTCCTGGCATGAATGCAGCTATTCGTTCGGTAGTAAGAGCTTCAATCTATAACAATATAAAAGTTGTTGGTATTCGTCATGGTTACCAGGGCCTTATACAAGGAAACTTTAAACAACTCAAGTCCTACATGGCAAGCGATATTATTCAAAAAGGAGGCACTATTCTTAAAACGGCCCGAAGCGAAGAATTTAGAAAAAAGGAAGGCAGAAAACTGGCATATGATAAATTATTAGAAGAAAAAATTGATGCCCTGGTAGTTATTGGAGGAGATGGAACCTTTAAGGGTGCAAGAATTTTTGGAGAAGAGTTTGATTTTCCAATTGTTGGAATTCCGGGAACGATTGACAATGATCTCTACGGAACCGATTACACCATTGGCTACGATACAGCCTTGAATACCATCGTCCAGGCTGTTGATAAAATCAGGGATACTGCCAGTTCGCACAATCGGCTGTTCTTTATTGAAGTGATGGGAAAAGATGCTGGATTCCTGGCACTCCGGGGAGGCATTGCAAGTGGTGCAGAAGCCATTCTCATTCCTGAAATAAAACTGGATGCGCAAAATCTGAAAGAATACCTGGAATCGGGATACAAAAGGAAAAAAGCCAGCAATATCATCCTGGTTGCAGAGGGCGATGAATCAGGAGGCGCATTCAATATTGCCAAAAAAGTAAAAGAAGATTTTAAAGAATACGATATCAGGGTAACTATCCTGGGACATGTCCAGCGTGGAGGTAGCCCTTCGGCCTTTGACCGCGTTATGGCAAGCCAACTAGGAGTTGCTGCCGTAGAAGCCCTTCTGGATAATCAGCAGAGCATTATGGTGGGATTCATGAACCGGGAAATTGTCCATGTCCCCTTTAACAGAACCATCAAGCATCATAAGGACGTAAACCGGCGACTGGTTGAGATTATCGACATCCTAAACGTTTAAGCATCAACAAGCAATTGATATGTCTTCCCTTTTTGCAGATGTAATTGTTCCTTTCCCGCTTAAAGGAAGCTTTACTTATCGGATCCCTGAAAAAATCAGGGATTTAGTGGATATTGGGGCCAGGGTAAGTGTGCAGTTTGGTAAAAAAAGGTATTATGCGGGAATTGTATATAAAATTCACGAAAACCCTCCTGAAAATTACGAAACAAAAACAATTCACCAGGTACTTGATCAATATCCTGTTGTCAATAAAAAACAGCTCGAATTGTGGGAATGGCTGGCGAATTATTACATGTGCACTCTGGGTGAAGTAATGAAGGCAGCGCTTCCTTCAGGACTTAAAATCGAAAGTGAAACGAAACTTTTCCTAAACAAAGAAATATCAATTCAGGAAAAAGAGAAACTTAGTGATAAAGAGAAAGCCATTATTACTTTATTAAAACATACACCCTACACAAGCATATCAAAACTAACAACACAACTGGCAGAAAAAGACCTTCTTCCGGAAATAAAAAGACTGGCAGAAAAAGGATTCCTGCTAATGGACGAAAAAATCCGCGAAAGTTACAGGCCTAAAATCAAAAAATATGTTAAACGACTCCTGAAAGATACTGATATTGAAGATAAGTTGGAGGAACTAAAAAAAGCCCCCAAACAATTGTCCATTCTGCTTTCTTATCTTGAAAAAGAACAGGAAAACGAACAAGCTAAAGAAGAAGGGATAGAGAAACAGCTGCTGCTGAAGCACGCAGATGCCAGTTACCAAAGCCTGGCTGCACTTGAAAAAAAAGGTGATTTTACAATTATTGAAAAAGTTGAAAGCCGTTTAGATACCCTAAAAAATAGCATACAAGAAACCAACCAACTCACTAATCTGCAGTCGACGGCTTTAAATGAAATTAAAAAATCCTTTGAGGATCACGATGTAACCCTACTACATGGAGTTACTTCATCAGGGAAAACAGAACTCTATTTCCGGCTCATACAAGAAGCGCTGGAAAAAGGAAAACAAGTACTGTACCTCCTTCCCGAAATTGCACTCACAACTCAAATGATTCGCCGGTTAAGAGCTGTATTCGGGAATACAGTAGGGGTTTATCATTCCCGTTTTAACGATGCGGAAAGAGTAGAAGTCTATCAGAATTTAAATCCACACCATGAACAACAACATTACCAAATCATTCTAGGTGTAAGATCTTCACTATTTCTTCCATTTACGAACCTAGGCCTCATTATCGTTGATGAAGAACACGAAAGCTCCTACAAGCAGCAAAATCCTGCTCCACGCTATAATGGAAGAGATACGGCAATTGTACTGGGGAAAATACATGGGGCTAAAATATTGCTGGGATCAGCTACTCCTTCAATAGAAAGTTATTACAACACCATCACCGGCAAATACGCAAAAGTGGAGTTGTTAAAACGATATGGTGATATACAACTCCCGGCCATACAAATTGTAGATACCATCAGAGCCCGAAAGCGTAGGGAAATGCAGGTGCATTTTACCATGGAACTTATTAAAGAGATGGAAGAAGCTCTAAAACAGCAGAAACAGGTTATTCTTTTTCAAAACAGAAGAGGCTTTGCCCCATTTGTTGAGTGCGATTCTTGTGGTTGGATCCCCAAGTGCATTCACTGCGATGTGAGTCTAACCTACCACAAAATGGAAAACAATCTGCAATGCCATTATTGCGGGCATAGTACTTCTATTCCCAAGTTCTGCCCAAATTGCAACAGCCAGAAGATATCAACAAAAGGCTTTGGAACAGAAAAGATTGAAGATGAAATTGCACTCATCTTTCCCAGCGCCAATATTGCCCGGCTGGACCTGGATGCATCCCGAAAAAAGAATGCTTATGAAAATATCCTGGGTGCCTTTGAAAATGGGAAAATAGACATTCTTATTGGCACACAGATGGTTACAAAAGGGCTGGATTTTGACAATGTTAGCCTGGTGGGAATATTAAATGCTGACAATCTTCTTAATTTCCCTGATTTCAGGGCCTTTGAAAGAAGCTACCAACTTTTGGCACAGGTGGGTGGCAGAGCAGGCAGAAAGCACCAGCAAGGCAAAGTAATCATACAAACGGCTACACCCGAACATTCCATATTACACCAGGTTTTGGATAACAATTATGCACTGTTTTTAAAGGAAGAACTTCTGGAACGAAAAAATTTTCATTATCCCCCCTTTTACCGTATGATCAAAATAACGCTAAAACACACCCAGCCTCAACGCGTTCATGCAGCTGCTCATCATTTAACCAATTCCTTAAAAAAGACTTTCGGTGACCGTATTTTGGGACCGGAAAAGCCCCTTATTGCTAAAATCAACAATTATCATCACCGAACGATTTTACTCAAAATTGAAAAAGAAAAGAAAATTACAACAGCCAAAACAATCATCCAGGAAAGAATAGACATCCTTAAAAATGCAAAATTGTACAAGTCGGTGCAGATAGCCCTGAATGTGGATCCAAATTAAAAAAAGATTCACCCGTCATTTTTTTTAAATAGTTCTAAAGCTTATATCTTAGCATAAATAAATTCTGTATAGAAATGAATATCTATATTGCACATTATCATTTACACCCAGGAGGTGTAACACGTATTATTCAATCGCAAATAAAAAGTTTAAAAGCACAGTACAAAGAGCTCTCAATTACCCTTCTATGCGGAGACTGCCAAAACCCGGAAACCTATGAAAATATAGGTGCAAGGGTCATCATCAATCCTCTACTCAATTACTTATATGAAAAAGATTTGAGTAATCACAAGCTACCGGAGCTGCTAAGCAAGGTGAATTTGTTCTTTTCAGACACATTGAATCCAGGTGATATATTGCATTTTCATAACCTCAACCTGGGAAAAAATCCGGTATTGACCTATGCCGTCCATCTATTGCTCGAGAAAGATATCAGGGTAATTAACCACGCCCATGATTTCGCTGAGGACAGACCTGCCAACTGGAAATTCCTGAAAACCATTATCGAGGAAATATTTCAACAAAATTTAAGAGAAATTCTGTATCCGCATCACAAAAATTATCACCTTGCTGTAATCAATTCATATGATCTGCAGCGCTTATCGGGCTATGAAATTCCTGAAAACAATCTTCACTGGCTACCCAATCCGGTAGAAATACCTCAAATGCCTAAGGAAGAAACGAAGCATGAAATTAAAAAGAAAGTACAAGCCACATTACACGTCGACAGCTCGAATAAACTCATTACCTATCCTGTCCGGGCCATTCGCAGAAAAAATATCGGGGAATTTATCCTGCTTTCTATTTTGTTTAAAGATGCTCAATGGTGTATTACCCAGCCACCCAGGAACCCCCAGGAAATTTCCGATTATGAAAAATGGAAAGACTTTTGTCTTGAGAATCAACTTCCTGTACTTTTCGAAGCCGGGGAAAAGGTGAATTTTGAAGAATTGCTTATTGCTACTGATTTTTGCATCACCACAAGTCTTCGTGAAGGTTTTGGGATGGCCTACCTGGAACCCTGGGTTTATGGCACAGCCGTTATTGGAAGAAACCTGAAACACCTCACCAAAGATTTTACCAACAAAAATTTAAAATTCACAGGCCTTTATGATAAAATCATGATTGATTTTAATCGACAACAGCTTGACTTTAAAGATATTATCGCTGATAATCAGAGGGTGTATTTAAAACAGCTTATCCAAAACAAAATTTCAAGCGACACGATCTTTGAACAAAACCCCAAGCTTAATCATTTACTTGATGAAGTATCTCAGGAATTAATTGATAAAAACCAAAAAGCTATTGAAGATAATTTTTCCCTGAAAGAATATGGAAACAAACTATCTCAGATTTATCAAAAATCAATTGGAAAAGCTTAAGAAGCTTGAACCTATACCGACCAATACAACGGTAAAATTAGAAAAAGACAAAACAATTAAAGCCCTGGTTTTTGATATTTACGGAACATTAATTATCAGTGCTTCCGGGGACATTGATCAAGCAGAATTCTCCGGCCTGCATCTGAAGAAAGCCTTGAAATCATCCGGAATCGAATGGGACAAATCGATGAACCAGGATAAGCTGATGCAAAAAATCCTGAAGGATTTTTTTATGGAAGTGGCCAAACAACAGCAAGAAAGCCCTTATCCCTATCCTGAGGTCGATATTTTAAAAGTATGGAAAGATTTGATTGTTCAATACCAGGAGAAAGGTATTATTAAATCAAATGACTACCAGTTAAAACAGCTTGCATTTCATTTTGAATTGTTAAGCAACAATGTTTTCCCCATGCCCGGGATGAAAAAAATCATAACAGCACTAAACAATCGTGGTATGCCATTGGGAATTGTAAGCAATGCCCAATTCTACTCGCCTATGCTAATGAATTATTTTCTTAACAACGAACTGGTTGAGGGAGCAAATATCACCTGCTTCGATCCGGATATTTCTATATACAGCTATAAAGAGGGACGATCCAAACCAGACACCTTCCTTTATGAGAAGCTTGCTGCATCCCTGGAGAAGAAATATCAACTTTCACCTGCAGAAGTCCTGTACATTGGAAATGACATGTTAAAAGATATCTATCCTGCCAAACAAATCGGGTTTAAGACTGTACTTTTTGCCGGGGATAAGCGTTCGCTCCGCTTAAGAGAGGATGATAAACGAGTTCGGCAAAAAAAACCCGATTATGTGATTGAACAATTAGACCAAATTCTTGAAATTATAGAATAAATACATCCCAAAGTACCAGTTAATAATTAACTGTAATAAAGATTTAACAGAGTATTTCATTTTTTGATAGCTTAAATCGGGAAAAAATTTTATCTTAAAGGCACAGAAAAACTTTACACCATGGGAGATTTTTATCAAAACGGACGCGTAACAACACTGCATAATTTAAGGAACAGAACTGTAGACGAACTGGAAAGACAACTAAAAGAATTCGCCAAACAAAGGCCAATGGCGCTGGTCATTCCCAGTTTATATTCAGAATTAAGCAAGCCGGCTTTAGCCAAAATTGTGAAGGAGATTAAAAAGTTAGACTACCTCAATGAAATAATCATTGGACTCGATCGAGCCGATGAAAATGAATTCAAGCATGCCAAAGAATATTTTGGCGAGCTCCCCCAGCACCACAGAATCTTATGGAATGACGGTCCCAGGCTAAAAGCCCTGGACAGCTTGTTAAAAGACAAAAAGATTGCTCCACGGCACATGGGCAAAGGCCGTAATGCCTGGTTTTGTTACGGGTATTTCATATCATCGGAAAAATCCGAAGCCATTGCCATTCATGATGCTGATATTGTAACTTACAACAGAACTTTACTGGCACGCCTGTTCTACCCTGTGGTAGACCCCAGGTTTAATTACAAATTTTGCAAAGGATACTATTACAGGGAATCCGAAAAGCAACTAAAAGGCAGAGTCACCCGATTACTTGTGTATCCCTTAATATATACCCTGAAGAATTTCTTCGGACAGGTTGATTTTCTGGAATACCTGGACAGTTTCAGGTATCCCCTGGCCGGGGAGTTTTCCATGCGTGCTGATGTGGCCAAGACCATGCGCATACCCAGCGACTGGGGACTTGAAATTGGGGTGCTTTCAGAAGTGCAGAGACTGAACCCTATTAACAGGATCTGTCAGGTAGATATTGCCGACAAGTATGATCACAAGCATCAACCCGTTTCTAAGGATGACCCAAGCAAAGGCCTGTCTAAAATGAGCATCGATATTGCCAATACCATTTACCGGGAATTGGCAGAAAACGGCTATACCTTCAACAGGGGCCTCTTCCGTTCTATCAAGGCCACCTATTACAAGGTAGCCCTTGACTATGTAGAGCAATATTACAACGATGCTGTGATTAACGGCCTTAGTTTTGACAGGCACAAAGAGGAGGAAGTGGTAGAGCTCTTTGCGCAAAATGTGTATATGGCCGGTGAAAAATTTCTTGCCAACCCTCTTCAATCACCATTCATTCCAAGCTGGAAGAGAGTCAGGAGTGCTATTCCCGATTTTATGGAGAAGTTTTACGAAGCAGTTGAAATGGATAATCAGGAATAAAGAAAAAACCTATTTCTATGCAAGATTTAGATATACCCGAAAGTCTGAAAAAGCGGGTCGCTTTTCGATTGCGTTTCCTCTATCGAGACCGGTATACTGAAAAAATACAGAATCGATTCTTTCATCTCATTAATAGTTATAAGACAGGCAAAGATAAACCTCATGATAAGTGGAACGAGAAAGACATAATTCTAATTACTTACGGAAACTCCATAAAAAAGGAATCTAAAAAAGGATTGGAAAGCCTTCATGATTTCATTCGTGAATTGAATGGCGTCTTTTCTATATTACATATCCTTCCTTTTTTTCCTTACAGTTCTGACGATGGATTTTCAGTAACCGATTACTATGCGGTAAACACTGAGTTGGGTGACTGGTCTGACATTAAAAAACTGAATCGAGAAATTGACCTGATGATTGATTTGGTGATTAACCACATCTCTTCAAAAAGTCATTGGTTTCAATCCTATTTAAATGGAGATCCAGAATTCCGGGATTTTTTTATCGCAATTGATCCGGAGGAAGACCTTAAAAAAGTTGTCAGACCCAGAAATACACCTCTGCTGTCCCCCTTTGAAAGTACGGATGGTAGGAAATACCTCTGGTCTACCTTCAGCTCGGACCAGGTTGATTTAAATTTCAGCAATCCGGAGGTTCTGCTAAGAATGGCCGACCTGCTACTCTTTTATGTTGAAAAGGGAGCCCGGATTATTCGGTTAGATGCAATCGCTTATCTATGGAAAAAAATTGGAACCCCCTGTATCCATCTTCCCGAAACACATGAAGTGGTTAAGCTTTTTCGGGATATTCTGGACTATCTTTATCCGGAAGCCATTCTTCTTACGGAAACCAATGTCCCAAATGATGAGAATCTCAGTTACTTCGGAGAGAAGGACGAGGCACAAATGGTGTATCAATTCAGCCTGCCTCCTTTGTTGCTTCACTCATTGCATAGTGGAAACAGCAAGTATTTATCAAAATGGGCACAAACCATACCCGATCCGGCTCCGGATGCCACCTATTTCAATTTCACAGCATCCCACGATGGCATTGGAGTGCGCCCGCTTGAAGGATTGATGCCCAAAGAAGAAAAGATGGAAATGATGAATAAAATGGTTGAATTTGGAGGGCATATCAGCACAAAAACCAATAAAGACGGGACCGAAAGCCCATATGAAATTAATATCACCTATCTGGATGCTTTGAAAGGGACGAGCAAAGGGACTGACAGCTTCCAAACCTCTCGTTTCCTTTGTTCCCAGCTCATCATGCTCGAGTTAAAAGGAATTCCGGCTGTATATATTCACAGCTTAACGGCCACTCCAAATGATAAATTGGGGGCAAAAGAAACAGGACGCCCCCGTTCTATCAATCGTAAAAAGTGGGACTGGTATGAATTAAAAGCTCATCTTAAGGAAAACGGGCAAGCTGGAATCATTTTCAATGAACTTAAAAAAATCATTGCCTTGCGTAAAATGCAACCCGCATTTCATCCCAATGCAAAACAGTCAGTTACCTTTGTACAGGATGAAATTTTTGCTGTGCGAAGGGAAGCAAAGAATGAACAACAAGTGATCGTTTGTATTTCTAATATTCAGGATCAAACGCTGGAAATCGATCTGTCCTCTTATATTAAACCCATATACAAGTGGAAAGATTTGCTAAAAGGTGCAAAATTCGACGTAAAAACAAGCAACAGCTACAGCATAAAACCATATGAGACGCTGTGGCTGGAGCAACAATAAAACAAACATGCACATTGTCATTGCCCCAGATTCGTTTAAAGACAGCTTACGTTCTTTCGAGGCCGCAAAGCACATAAAGAAAGGCATCGAAAAGCTTTTCCCAAAAGCAGAATTCACGCTTATTCCCATGGCCGACGGAGGAGAAGGAACTGTAGATGCATTGGTTCAAAATAGGGATGGAATTTACCAGAATTGCAGTAGCACTGATCCCCTGGGAAGATCGATAACGGCCCGATATGGAATCGTAAAAGAAAAAAAACTGGCGATAATTGAAATGGCTGCCGCCTCCGGATTGGAATTGTTAACTATCAAAGAGCGTAACCCGTTAAAAACATCCAGTTATGGTACAGGAATCCTGATTAAGGATGCCCTGGATAAGGGATGCCAGAATTTAATTATAGGTCTTGGGGGAAGCGCAACCGTTGATGCCGGTTTGGGAGCTATGGAAGCCTTAGGTATGCAATTTCTTGACCACAACAATAAAGCTGTAAAAGCCAAGGGTCAAACACTCGCCAATATTTATAGCTATGATTCAAGTCAGTTAGATCCCAGGTTACAAAAAACGACCATTCAATTCGCAAGTGATGTCACCAATCCTCTAAATGGGGATCACGGAGCTGCCAGTGTATTTGCCCCCCAAAAAGGTGCTGATAATAAAGCTACGGAAGTCTTAAAAAAGAACCTGGAACACATCAGTACAATCATTCATTCTAAACAAAGCCCTGAGCTTGACAAAGATGAAGGAACAGGAGCTGCAGGAGGCTTTGCCTTCCCTTTTTTGGCCTTATTGGAAAATACAAGCATAAAAAGCGGATTCTCCATCATTGCAGCCCAGGTAAACTTAGAAGAAGCTATTAAGAAGGCCGATTTCGTAATTACAGGAGAAGGGAAAATTGATGATCAAACAGGTTTTGGAAAAACACCAGTTGGGATTGCTCAAATGGCAAAAAAATGGCAAAAACCCTGCTATGCATTTGCAGGGACATGCGGAGACAGGATTGAAAATCTTTATGAAATGGGGCTTTCTGCCATCATTCCTTTACCCCCAAAGCCTCAAAGCCTCGCGGAAGCCATAAAAAATGCAGATAAAAATCTGGAAAAATCAGCCGAGATGTGGGCCAGAATAGTCTATTCCATATATAAACATACAAATTTCATAGAATTATGAAAAGATCTAATATCACCCTTTTATTTCTGATTTTCGTAAGTGTAAACATCCCTGCCTGCAATCAGAAAGAACAAATAAACAAGGCCAAAGAAGAGTTACTTGAGACTGATCGTCAATTCTCAGAACGTTCTGCAGAAGTTGGCAACATTCAGGCTTTCCTGGAATATGCAGCAGATAACGCTGTTCTGCTAAAACCCAACCATTACCCAATAGTTGGAAGGACAGCGCTAAAACAATTCTACGCTGCCTTGTCGGACGATACTTACATTTTAAGATGGGAGCCCACTTATAGCAATGTAGCCAGCTCGCTAGATTTGGGATACACGTTTGGCATCTACCAACTAGAAGTTATAAAAGGAGAAGAAAAGGGACAGATCTACGAGGGAACCTATTGCACCATCTGGGAAAAAAATGCAAAAGGAAACTGGCGGTTTATATTAGATACAGGCAATGATGGACTGGGAAAACAGAGCCTGGAATAAGCATTTTGGAGAGCAAAAAATGTATAATAGTTACAGTTTTGCTATCTTTGCCCTGATTAAAACAAAATGAATGTGAAGAAGCAGGAAATCAACAATATCTTTTCAAAATTTAATGATCTACAGGTTCTTATTATAGGAGATGTGATGATTGACTCCTACATGTGGGGAAATGTAGACAGAATATCACCGGAAGCACCAGTCCCCATTATTTCCAGCACACACCAGGAAAACCGACTTGGCGGGGCTGCTAATGTAGCCCTCAATATTCAGGCACTTGGCGCAAAACCCATCCTTTGCGCAGTTATCGGGGAAGATCTCAAATCACAAACATTCCTGGAGTTAATGGAAAAACGAAATCTTCCAAACAAAGGAATTCTTAAGGACGGAACCCGCCCAACAACAGTCAAAACGCGAATCATATCAGACAATCAGCACTTATTAAGAGTGGACGAAGAGAGCAAATCCTTTCTGGATAAAAAAACAGAAAAACTTTTTATTGGTAAAATTCAGGATATTCTTGAATCAGAAAAAATAAATGCTGTTGTATTTGAAGATTATGACAAAGGATGCATTACCAGAAAGACGATAGAGAGTACAATAAAATTATGCCAGTCAAAAGGAATTCCAACCCTGGTTGATCCTAAAAAACGAAGTTTTAATTACTACAGGAATGTCACGCTTTTCAAACCCAATTTCAAAGAACTCATCGAAGGGCTTAAGCTTGACATCGAAAAGAAAGACACCACAGCAGTTTATGATGCATCATTAAAGCTAAAGGACAAACTTAATGCCAGGTATGTCATGGTAACTCTTTCTGAATCAGGCGTAATGATAACCAACGATTCGTCTTATTATCACATACCTGCCGAAATCAGAGACATAGCAGATGTTTCTGGAGCCGGTGACACGATGATAAGCACCGCAAGCCTATGCCTCGCAGCCGGTTTAAGCCCCGAACGTATTGCGGAAATTTCCAATCTTGCCGGAGGGCTTGTTTGCGAAAAAGTGGGTGTAGTACCTATAGATAAAGGCAAACTGATTGAAGAAAGTCTGAAGAAGTTTAGCAGCAATTGCTAATTCTATTAACCTCAGCACTATAATTTCGGCTTTTTTTGAATTGTTAATAAAATGTTCATAAATGCAAAAAATTTGTTTACAATTCTTATATTGCCAAAAGAGATATCATCAATAAAATTGTAATTTTGAAATCCTGAATATTGTCTTCAGGCAGATCGAACACAAGAAAAACAAACTATTTATGGCAAAAGTTATCGCACTGGCAAATCAAAAAGGCGGCGTTGGTAAAACCACAACAGCAATTAATCTGGCTGCCAGTTTAGCAGTTTTGGAAAAGAAGGTGCTCATCATTGATGCCGATCCCCAGGCCAATGCCACTTCGGGAACCGGTTTTGATGTCCGCGCAATAAAAACCAGTATCTATGAATGTCTAATCGAGGATACCGATCCCAATAAAATCATACTGGAAAGCGACGTTGAAGGCCTTGATTTGCTTCCATCACACATCGATCTCGTAGGAGCTGAGATTGAGATGCTCAATCAGCCCAATCGAGAGTACATGCTGCAGAATGTAGTTAAAAAAATAGATGACAAATACGATTACATTTTAATTGACTGTTCCCCTTCCCTGGGCTTGATTACTGTGAATGCCCTTACAGCTGCCGATTCCGTAATTATTCCCGTACAATGCGAGTATTTTGCACTGGAAGGACTTGGAAAACTTCTAAATACCATAAAAATCATTCAAAACCGTCTAAACAAAGAATTGGAGATTGAAGGATTCCTATTAACCATGTATGATGCGAGGTTAAGATTATCGAACCAGGTGGTGGACGAGGTGAAAAAACATTTCGAAACCATGGTTTTTGATACGATCGTGCAACGAAA
>CAYVSF010000013.1:0-16491 GCA_964453775.1 uncultured Bacteroidales bacterium | reverse complement strand
CCAGCGTCGGGGTTGTTCCCTTTTCATCGGTTGGTTATAAAATAGAACAAATAGAAGATGACCCTGTTTTAGGAGAATTAATACAAGCCTATCAGGGGCAAGGTGGAATAAACACTGTAATATTCGGAAATGCTTTTCATATATATAAAGGCTTACATGTTGGTTTGAATCTAAAATACTATTTTGGACCTCTGGAATATGAAAAATCGTTTCGCCTTGAAGAAAACAACACTTATACAACTTATACGAATGATAACCTTTATGTGAAGGGATTCAACTACAATATTGGTTTACAGTATCATATGGACTTTGCAGGGGACAAATTCCTTAATTTAGGATTCGTCCTGGAGCCCGAGAGTAACTTGAGCAGAAAAAACAAGCATGAACTACTAACTGTAATAGGCAGTTCCATTGTAGATACCATAGAGTATAGCAGTTCGAATGATAAGTTTCGTTTACCTCAAACAATCGGGGCTGGTTTTACTGCAGGCATAAAGAATAAGCTAGTTGCAGGTTTTGATTATCAAATGGAAGACTGGAGTAAAACAGATGGCAATATTGCTTTTCAGGATCAAACCAACCTTAGATTTGGAGTAGAATACATCCCTGATTACATGTCAATTACAAGCTACTTAGATAAAATTAGTTATAGAGCAGGAGGCTTTTATAGAAATACCTATTTAAAGATCAACAATGAAGATATTAAAAATTATGGCATAACATTTGGAGTTGGTTTACCAGTAAGCAATATGCATACTCGTTTTAACATAGGTGTAGAACTGGGGAAAAGAGGTACAACGGACAATGGCTTACTGGAAGAAAATTATGCTAATTTCAATTTCAGCCTAACGTTATACGATATTTGGTTTTATAAAAGGAAATTTCAATAATCTAAAATTAAGAAAGATGAAAACAGTAGCAAAAGGGATTTTAACTACATTGTTTTTGGCACTCTTTGTCAGCACCGCTTTTTCACAAAAGGGCGTGGAAGATGGCTCAAAATATGGACATGGAGAAGACAGCATTCGTTGTTTGAGGAACCTTTCACTTTACCGTGAATATTTCAAACAAGACAACTATGATTTTGCAAAAGATCCATGGAAGGTTGTATTTACCGAATGTCCAAGGGCCAGCAAGAACATATATCTTGACGGAGAGGACATGCTTCAAAAAGCAATAGAAGAAGCAGAAAATGACGAGGAGAAAATGCTTCTGCTTGACAGTCTTATGAATCTTTACGATCAACGAATTAAATACTATGGACAAAAAGGTTTTGTAATGAGTAAGAAATCCGTTGACTTCGTAAAAGAAGCCCCAAAGACCATTGAAAACATGCAGAAGGGGTATGATATGCTAAAGGAAACCATTAAACTTAGGGGAAAGAACTCCGGACCAAGAGAAATGGTAACTTTTATGCAAACATCCAATCTTTTGTTTTCTTCAAATGTCATTGGAGGTGAACAAGTGGTAGAAGATTACGCAACCATAATGGAAGTCGTGGATCATATTTTGAAAAAAGATCCGGATGAATCCAATATGCTTAGAGCAAAAGAGGTAGTTGACAAAATTTTTGAGTCTAGCGGAGCTGCTTCTTGCGAGAATCTAATTCAACTGTATAAACCTAAATTTGCTGAAAATCCAGACGATTTAGACCTTTTAAGCAAAATGCATGACATGTTGGATAAAACAAAATGTAACGAAAGTGATTTTTACTTTGAAATTGCTACGCAGCTTAATACACTTGAACCGTCTGCTGATCTTGCTTCAGAATTGGCAGAAATAAATTCGGATAAAGAAAATTATGAAACTGCTGCAAGATTGTACAAGCAAGCGATAGAAATGGAAACAGATTCTTTGAAGAAATCAAAGTATTATATTGATTTAGCGGATATTACATATCGTAAACTTGGTAACCACAGCCTTGCAAGAAGTTATGCGCTAAATGCAGCTGATTTGGATCCTTCAAGTGGGTATCCCTATATGCTAATAGGACATATTTATGCTGCAGCCAGCAAATCCTGTGGCGAAGATGAATTCCAACAGAAAGCTGTATACTGGGCTGCCGTTGACAAATTTGCAAAAGCAAAAACTGTAGATCCAAACCTTGCTGCTGAAGCCAATAAATATATTGAAGCTTACAGTCAATACTTTCCAGATGGAGAAACTATTTTCTTCTATGGTTTTGACATAGGCTCGACTTACACTGTAGGATGCTGGATCAATGAAACAACAACTGTTCGTTCGAGATAATTACTCAGCAAAGAGATCTTTATTAAAAGTAATTGTTCCCCTTGTATGGGGAATGATTACTTTTTTATTTTCATGTGAGCAGGGAGATATTGAAAAAATCAATAGCCTAACCAGCGAGCTGGGTGGTCCGGATCAAACCTGGACAGAAACTGAAATGATATATACCTTAAAAGGAAAACCAACCATAAAGATTATATCTCCAAAGGTTGAGCGTTATGAGTCGGTTGAAGAGCCCTATATTGACTTCCCAGATGGTATCTTTGTACAGTTTTATGATTCTCTCGCAAGACCGGATGCTTCGGTTAAATCAAATTATGCTATCTATTACGAATCGGAAGGTCAATGGGTTGCTGAAAACAATGTGGTTGCAATAAGCCAGGATGGAGATACACTCAACACAGAATATCTGGTTTGGGACATGAAAACCGAGAAAATGTATTCCGACCGGTATGTCCGGGTTACAAATGAAGATGGTATTATCCATGGAAAAGGATTTGAGGCGGACCAGGACATGGGAAATTTAGTCATAAAACAAACTACAGGTACATTAAACATTAAAAATGAAAAATAAAAGTCCTCATGTAATGGAGGTGCTATGGATTGCCATAGCTGTCATTTGTCTTATACCCTGGGCACATCAAACCTATACGCAAGGCATTAAAGAAAGCTACCCCTTCCTTCTTTTTTCTTTAGTCGCTATTTTTATGTATCTTTTGAGACGCCAAATGCGCAAAAATAACCAATCGAAGTAATGCCTCTATGGATAATACCATTGCGCTAATTATTGCTTTGTTAGGAGCCTGGTTCTTTTCTGCAATGAAAATTGCTTTTGTCTCTGCCAATAAACTTCGAATCGAATTGGATAAATCGAAAAATCGGAGGTATGCACGTTTTCTAAATTTCATTAGCAGAAATACCTGGAGTTTTTCATTATCCATGATTATTGGTTATGTATTCTCACTGATACTATTTGTGTTATTGTTCAGAGAGATACTTAGCCCAATTATATGTAAAATAGGATCCAATTATGAAGGACTAAAGCTTCTTTGCGAAATTGTTTCCATATCTTTTGCCATTATTATTTTGGAAGCACTCCCAAATGCATTGGGGAAATTCTACCCAAATGTTATTTTAAACCTTTTTGCTGTTCCATCCTCTTTCTTTAATATTATATTCTTTCCTATTACAAGGATAATGGCAGGGTTTTCTTCCTTCATTGTTAAGCTCCTGTTCAATGATAAGTTAAGAAGAAAAAAGACCAATAGTTTTGGAAAAGATGACCTCAATGATTTGGTTACTCAATCCAGAGAGGCAGTGGATGAAAACAATGATTCACCATTAAAGTTTTTCCAAAACGCACTGGAGTTTTCAGACTTAAAAGTAAGAGAATGTCTGATTCCAAGAACAGAAATAATGGCCGTAGAAAAAAATGAATCAGAAGAAGTCATTAAACAAAAGTTTATAAAATCAGGCTTTTCTAAAATTCTCGTATTTGATGAAACAATCGATAACATAACAGGATACATTAAATCAAAAGAAATTTTTCAACATCCCGAAAGTTTTAAGCAAACTGTTCGTACCATGCCCATATTTCCGGAAACAATGCCAATAAACAAACTCTTGTCCTTTTTTATCCGAACTGCTCAAAACATGGCTGTAATTGTAGATGAATTTGGCGGCACATCAGGTATTATATCTATTGAGGACATACTGGAAGAAATTGTGGGTGAAATAGAAGATGAACACGATACCGTGCAACATTACGAAAAACAACTTGAAGAGGGCGTATACATCTTTTCAGCAAGGTTGGAAATAGACTACATCAAGGAAAAATACGGATTGCAAATACCTGAAGATGATGAATATGAAACACTTGCAGGCTTAATTCTTTACCATACCGAAAGGATGCCTTCTGCAAATGATACTATAATCATTGGCGATTTTGAATTTAAAGTGATTAAAGTAACACAAACCCGTGTTGAGCTCCTTAAGCTAAGTATAGTCTGAAACCGGGCAGTTTTTATTAAAAAAATTTAAATTATCTCTTTCAAATTCTTAAATTTGGGCCTTATTTCTTACGCTGATTAAAAGAATGTAAGGATTAAATTAGTATATTCGAACCTTTAAAAAACGGACAAAAATTTAAATTCAATGGCAACGCTAGAGAAAATAAGAAACAGAGCAGGAATTTTAGTGGCTGTAGTAATTGGGATGGCACTGATCGCATTTATCCTGGGTGATTTATTAAATTCAGGTAGTGTATTCGTTTCCGATTCCCAATTTGAAATTGCGGAAATAGAAGGGCAATCAATTTCTTATCAGGAGTTTCAAAGAGATGTGGAAGAGCTTATAGAAATAAATAAATTTTCGAGCGGCCAATCTGCACTTGATGAAACTGCTTACGAGAGAATTAGAGAGCAAATCTGGCAGGAAACACTACGCGAAAACATTTTAGATGATGACTACGAAGATCTTGGAATTGCGGTGAGCAGCGAAGAACTTTGGGATCTGGTACAAGGCGATAATATCCATCCCATCATCCAACAACTTTTCACAAACAGGGAAACAGGAATGGTAAATACACAGGCCATTATTCAATTTCTTAAACGATATAATCAAGATCCTACAGGACAGCAGCAGGCCTA
The DNA here is from genome assembly GCA_964453775.1 of uncultured Bacteroidales bacterium. Taxonomy (GTDB): domain Bacteria; phylum Bacteroidota; class Bacteroidia; order Bacteroidales; family UBA12077; genus CAYVSF01. The sequence continues at coordinate 11,596 of CAYVSF010000013.1, read as the reverse complement.
TTGGTTATTTATTGAAGACCAAATTATAAAGGATAGAAAGTTTACAAAATATACCAATCTTATTCAAAAAGGCTTATACGCTACTGAAAAACAAGGAGAGGCAGAACTGCCTAATATGCAAAGAGTTGCCAGCGTTGACTTTGTTTACAAAAACTTCAATGCTATTGCTGATTCGGCTATTGAAATATCAGAAAGTGATCTAAAAAGTTACTATAACGAAAACAAAGAAGACTTCAAACAATCAGCATCCAGGGATATTGAATATGTAACATTTGATGTAAAACCCTCAAAAGCAGATAGAGAAGCCGCAGAGAAATGGATTAATAATATAAAAGAAGAATTTGCCGAAGTCAATGATGATGCAGATTTCTTAAGTCTAAGAAGTGACATTCCATTTAATCCAATTAATTATTCGAAAAAAGATTTACCACAGGAATATGCCGATGCGATGTTCTCCAAAGAAGTGGGTTACGTTTACGGGCCCTATTTTGAGGATGAAACATACAAATTAGCAAAGCTATCCTCTATTAATTATGTTCCAGATTCCGTTAAAGCCCGTCATATATTACTAGAGCCCAGCAATCAGCAGGAAGCTATGGAAAAGCAAGCATTGGCTGATAGCTTAAAAAATCTGATTGAAAACGGAGCCAGTTTCTCAGAGTTGGCCCGGGAATATTCAGATGACAGAGCATCTGCAGTTGATGGCGGAAATCTGGGTTGGTTCAAAGAAGGTGAAATGGTAAAACCCTTTTCTGATAGCTGTTTTTATTCGGAAGAAGGCGATGTAAAATTAGTAAACACAAACTATGGTTTCCATATCGTGCAAGTGCTTGAACAAAGTAGGAAAGAGCGAAAAGTGCAGGTTGCAGTATTGGGAAGAAAACTATTGCCCAGCACAGAAACCTACCGTCAAACCTTCGCCCGGGCAAGTAAATTTGTAGGAAATCATCAGAACTATGATTCGTTTCTAAAAGGAATTGAAGAATCTGAACTTACAAAACGTGTTGCCAATAACATTCAAGAAAATGATAAAACCCTTGCATCGTTTGACAATCCACGAGAGTTTATTCGTGGTATATTCAGCGTAGATGAAGAAGAACTCATTAAATCGCAGAATAATCCTATTTTTGAAATTGGAGACCGTTTTGTTGTGGGATTTGTTACGAAAGTTAGAGAAGAAGGATATGCACCTATTGCCGAAGTAAAAGCCCAAATTATGGTTAATCTTCGTCGTGAAAAGAAAGCAGAAAAAATAAGTGCAGATTTTGAAGCAGGTCTTAAGAAAGCTGAAACGATTGAAGATCTTGCTGCACTTGAAGGATTAAAAATTTATCAGGCCAATAACATTAGTTTCCGTTCATTCTCAATGCCGAATGTAGGCGTTGAACCGAAAGTTATTGCAACTGCAGCTTACATGGAAGAAGGAAGTATTTCTTATCCCATTAAAGGAAACAACGGGGTGTACGTTTTAGCTGCTACTGATGTATCTGTAGCAGAAACAGGCTCTGCCAAAATGCAACAGGTTACAATTAACTCGCAGTATCAAAATCGAATTAATTATGAACTTTTTGAGGCGCTTAAAGAAGAAGCTGAAGTGGTTGATAAAAGAGCAAAATTCTATTAATTCAGAAATTATACATTAAAAAGAAAAGGCTGTCACTAAGAAATGACAGCCTTTTCTTTTCCAATCGAAAAAATTATTTGCTTAACAGTTTTTTTACAAATCCAGAAATTCTTTTTCCATCTGCCTTTCCTGCCAACTGTCTGGAAGCCACTCCCATTACTTTACCCATATCGGCCATAGATGAAGCACCCGTTTCATCAATGATTCCTTTTAATACCTTTTCCAGTTCAGTATCTGACAACTGCGCAGGCAAATAATCATCCATTACTTTAGCTTCGATCAATTCCTTATCCGCCAAATCATCTCTATTCTGCTCCTTATAAACAGTTGCGGACTCCATACGTTGTTTATGCAATTTCTGGATGATTTTGATAATATCTTCATCTGCCAGTTCGTGTTGCATTCCTCCCTTTTCCGTTTGGGCAAGCATAATAGCAGATTTAATGCCGCGAATAGCTTCAAGACGTTCTTTATCCCTGGCTTTCATGGCAGCCTTCATATCCTCTAAAATCTTTTTATGTAAGCTCATATCAATAGTAAATTTTAATCAACATTATCGTAAAGATACGAATTATTCTCTCTTAAGTGAGTGCCTTTTTCATCCTCATCGTCTTCGAGTGAAAAGCGGCTTACTTCAGAATCCTTCGAATGTACGGGCTCATCAATCTTAATATTCTTGCGTTTAAAAGCAGGTTCCTGTTCCATTTCATCAATATTATTCTGCATAGCCGATCCGGTAAACTTCCGTTCTTTCATTCGCTCTCTCGATTCCTGCAGCCTTCTTTTTATTTCATCATCTTTCTCCTCGGAAGTGTATTCATTCTCATCCTCGAAATCATTTTGAAGTTTAAAATGCTTGTTCTCTCTTTTCTTTTTTATGTTAAAGTCTATTGTGCGCTGTGTAAAATTAACACTGGCATCTTCATCGTTGTCCTCTAAAGTGTAGATCTCAGAAGGCGTTGTATCTCCCGAATTTTCTCTTAAAGGAACCTTTTTCTTTTTAGCGGATTTTTGAGCATACAATTCTGGAATACTGTTGCTTTCGAATCCCGTAGCTATGATTGTAATACTCACTTTCTCTCCCAATTCCTCATCTCTTCCTGTTCCCCATATTATATTCGGGCTCGAACCTACTTCGCTATTCACATAGTCGGCAATTTCTCCAATTTCATCCATGGTAATTTCATTCGAACCGGAACGTATATTTAATAATATATTATCGGTCCCCGTAATATCATTATCGTTTAACAAAGGAGAAGTAAGCGCCTGTTGCACTGCCTTTACAGCTCTTTCATCGCCTTCAGCTATTCCTGTTCCCATCAATGCAACACCACTATTAGCCATAACCGTTTCAACATCAGCAAAGTCCACATTAATGTAGCCGGTAACAGTTATGATTTCTGCTATTCCCTTTGCTGCTGTTGCTAAAATATTATCGGCATAAGAAAAGGCTTCAGAGAACTTCATGTCATGGCAGATCTCCCTAAGCTTTTCGTTATGAATCACCAAAAGCGAATCCACATATTTCTCCAATTCATTGATACCCTCAATGGCCTGGTTTATTCTACGTTCACCTTCAAAACGAAATGGGATGGTAACGATGCCCACTGTAAGCAGTCCCATCTCTTTCGCTGCCTTGGCTATAACGGGTGCTCCTCCGGTACCGGTGCCACCGCCCATTCCAGCTGTAATAAATACCATCTTGGTATGATCACCAATAATATTAGTGATCTCATCCATACTCTCAATTGCCGCCTGGCGTCCAATTTCCGGTTTGTTCCCTGCACCCAGTCCCTGGGTAAGTGACTGGCCCAATTGAATCTTGTATTCTACCTTGCTATCGGAGAGGGCCTGACCATCGGTGTTGCAGACAACAAAATCAACATCTTTTATTCCCTGTCTGTGCATGTAGCTGACAGCATTGCTACCTCCTCCTCCTACTCCTATTACCTTAATAATAGAATTGCTATCGACTGGAAGCTCAAAACTTATTAATTCGTCAGTCATAATATTTTAGTTTTATGGGATTACAAATAAAAACTCGTCTAAAGTTCGCTATCATCGTCGTCAAATATATCGGTAAAGACCTTCTTAAGATTATTCAGAAAGCCGGGTTTCTGTTTTTCTTCCAGGTCCTCCTCTATCAATACTTCCTCTTTTTCTTTTGTCTCGGGCTCTTCGGGTTCCAATTCCAATACTTTCCCTTTTTCATCATTGATTTCAGCACCCTTTAGAACTAAACCAAAGCTGGTGGCATACATTGGATGATTCACTTTTTCAAGTGAATCTACCCCCAACATTTCGCTGGGATAGCCAATTCTTACATCCATACCCGTCTTAAATTTCACCAACTGTGGCAAATTTTTAAGTAAAGCACCACCCCCGGTAATAACAATACCCGCACTCAGCTTATTGTAATAACCAGAATTTTCAACTTCATAAATAACAGCATCAATAATCTCCTCCATGCGGGATTGGATGATGTATGCCAAACTCTTAAAAGAAATCTCCTTGGGATCTCTTCCACTAATTCCCGGAATCGAAACAACCTCATTATCTTTTGCTAAATCTCCCAAAGCAGAGCCATATTGTACTTTTAAAGATTCTGCCTGTCGCTGAAGAATTGAACAGCCTTCCTTTATATCCTTTGTCACAACATCACCGCCAAATGGGACAACCGCAGTATGTCGGATCACATCATCATAAAAAACAGCAATATCTGTTGTTCCTCCACCAATGTCAACCAGTGCAACACCAGCCTCCTTCTCGTCTTCTGTAAGTACCGAAGAAGAAGATGCCAGTGGTTCCAGTATCAGCTGATTAAGATCTAAACCTGCCCGTCTAATACATTTTCCAATATTCCTGGCTGAAGCAACCTGCCCAATTACAATGTGAAAGTTTGCTTCAACTCTCTTCCCCGACATTCCAACAGGATTTTTAACTCCTGTCTCATTATCGACAATATAATTCTGAGGGATGACATGGATTATTTCTTCACCCACATCAATAGGGATTTTATACATATCCTGAACCAGTGCATCAATATCTTCCCGTTTTATTTCATCCTCGTATGAATCGCGGTTGATATAACCTCTGTTCCGGATGCTTTTAATATGCTGGCCTGCTATGCCAACATAAACTTCCGAAAAACCGACCCCGGCCATTTTTTTGGCCTCATCTACAGTCTTCTGAATTGATTGCACAGTTTCTTCGATATTCTGAACAACGCCGCGTTTAACCCCTTTTGAAGGTGTTTTGCTTAGACCGAGAATTTCAAATTTGCCATTCTCTTTGCGTTGTCCGACAATGGATACAATCTTGGTTGTTCCAATGTCAATTGCTGCTATATATTCTTTTTTTGCACCCATATCCTATTAGCGTTTAGTACAAATAATTTGATTTTCGAATTCCAGATTGATTTTATTGTATTTATTCCATCCAATATTATTTAATCCCTGTCGATAAAAAGCTTTTAGATTTCTTAATTTAATTTCATAATCTTCAATGTCTCCTAAAATAATTTGGTGCGCTCCAACCCTCGGGATTAACTCAATATGTTGTTTGTCAGTAATATAAATTTGCTCGATTTGAGATCTCCAAAACGAATCATGATAGATGTAACTTGACAGCCTGTAAATATTGCATAAAACAGCCTTTTCAATTTTTTCTTTATCTACAGAGCATGCTATTTTTTGATTGTTCCTGGGTTCTATTTCTTCCTCAATTGCTCCATTAGCCACTAGCAAGTGCGATGTATAATTACTCGAAAGCGGCATGATATATCCTTCCTCATCCAAATAGTAGCTGTAACCACGATCATTAATAATTCGCACTATTGGATCGCGTTGGTCGATTTCCACTGTAATTCTACCATTTATACCTGTATATACTTCAGCTCTTCTAATTCCTGGTTCCTTTGAAAGCAAAGATTCCAGTTGCTTTGTATTTACCTCTGCTTCAGGAAACCCGAATACATGAAGTTCATCTTTATGCAACAGTTGTTCAATTTCCTTTTCATTCACAAACTGGTTCTTTACACTATCCAATACCACAATTTCGACCTCCTCCACCAGAATATTGTTCTTTCGCTTGCTCACGAATCCCATTGACACAAGCAGGTATAGTGCAATCAAAAGCCACACAGCTATTTTTCTGAATAATTTCATTGTTCGATTCGTTTTTCCAAAATATGCTTTATTGGGCGTACCATTTGGTCAATATCTCCAGCACCCAATGTCAATAGTACTTCAAAATCCCTTCCTTTTATGATTGAAAGCAATTGTTCTTTGCTGCAGCGTGTTAACTGCGCTTTTTTCATTTTTTTTGATATAAGATTACTACTAACCCCCTCTATTGGTTTTTCTCTTGCAGGATAGATATCCAGTAAAATTAATTCGTCTAATAAATCCAGGGCTTTAGCAAATTCAGATGCAAAATCTCTGGTTCTTGAATAGAGATGGGGTTGAAAGATACCTGTCACATCCTTCTGAGGATACATTTTACGTACAGAATTTACAGTTGCCTCTATCTCAGCAGGATGATGGGCATAATCATCAATATAAATCAGATTCGGATACATGATCTGCACATCAAATCGCCTGATAATTCCGTAAAAACTTTCCAGCCCCTTCTTGATATCATCCGTTCCAACCCCGGCAGAAAGACATACAGCAATTGCTCCAACGGCATTTTCCACATTTATTTCACCGGGAACCCCCAGCTTAAGATTTTTTATCAACCCATTTGGGGTGCGAACATTGAAGCGGTAATATCCATTTTCAAGTTTAATTTTTTCAACATAAAAATCTGCTTTTTCTTTCAGGGAATAAGTAACAAGTTTTATTTCTTTATTTCTGATTTCATCTTCAAGACCTTTGCTAAGGATTAAAAGTCCGTCTTCATTAATTTGATTAACAAAATCATTAAATGAATTCAATAAATTCTTTTTATCACTGTAGATATCCAGATGATCTTCATCGATAGAAGTAATAAGAGCAATAGACGGATAAAGTGTCAGGAAGGAACGATCAAATTCATCAGCCTCTACAATTAAATTTGTGGCACGCTTATTCAACAGAAAATTGCTGTTAAAATTTTTAGATAAGCCACCTAAAAAAGCATTGCAGCCCTCTTTCGTCTGATTAAAAACATGAGCTATCAGGGTGGAAATTGTTGTTTTCCCGTGTGTCCCGGCAATAGCAATTGTATGATAATTCTTAGAAAGGAATCCCAGCACCTCAGCCCGTTTCATCACCCGAAAATTGTTGTTCCTAAAGTACAAAAGTTCATTATGCTCATTCGGAACCGCCGGGGTATAGATGACAAGTGTAGTATCGGGGTCAAAACAGGGTTCAGGTATGAGCTCAACACTATCTACAAAATGAATATTTACACCCTCTTCAATCAGCTGTGAGGTAAGTGGTTTTGAAACATGATCATAACCTGCAACCAACTTTCCCAGTTGAAGAAAATACCTGGCCAGTGCGCTCATTCCTATACCGCCTATGCCAATTAAATACACATTATGTATCTTATCTATATTCATGATCTGTTTTCAATCAATGAATGTATATGTTTTGCTATATCACCTGCAGCATTTGGCAATGCAAACTTTTTTATATGCTCCGACAATTCCTGCTGCAAATCAATGTTATCAATTATCTTAAAAGCCTGTTCAACCAATTCATCCTCTGCTTCCTGATCCTTTACCATAATTGCTGCTTGGTTATTGGCCAGGGCTCTTGCGTTTTTCGTTTGATGGTCTTCAGCCACATTTGGCGAAGGCACTAGAATTACAGGCTTCCCAACAATACTAAGTTCAGAAATAGTTCCCGCTCCGGCACGTGAAATTATTAAATCCGCAGCTGCATAAGCCATATCCATTCGCTTAATAAAATCTTTAACCAGAATTTGGTTTGTAGGCATTTCAGCCAAAATGGCTTGGCTTTCTTCATAATACAATTTGCCCGTTTGCCATAACCATTGAACATCCCGCTTAAGCATATTCTTCAGCTGCTTCTGAATGCTCCTGTTAATGGTACGTGCTCCTAGACTTCCCCCAATTACGAGAATCATCTTTTTATCCTTTTCCAGTCCGAAAAAATGTTTTGCTTCTTCTTGCGAAGCTTTCAAATCGACCAGGTCTTCACGTACAGGGTTGCCAGTAAGTACTATTTTTGAGGCAGGAAAGTATTTCTCCATACCATCGTAAGCTGTACAGATTACACTGGCTTTTTTGGCCAGTAGTTTATTAGTAATTCCTGCATAAGAATTTTGTTCCTGTATAAGTGTGGGAATACCAGCCTTATTGGCTTTATACAACACCGGACCACTTGCATAACCTCCCACGCCCACAACAACATCAGGATTAAACTGCCTGATAATTTTTCGGGACAGCCTTAAACTCTTCCACAACTTGAAGAAAAAGCTCAAATTTTTAAGGCTCCAACTTCTTTGAAATCCGGCTATGGGAAGACCTGTTATTTTATAACCGGCAGCAGGTACTTTTTCCATTTCCAGTTTTCCCCTGGCTCCAACAAATAGCACTTCTGCACCGGGCATTCGTTTTTTTACAGCATTTGCAATAGAGATTGCAGGAAACACATGACCACCGGTGCCACCTCCACTAATAATTATATGAGCTTTCTCATTTATCATGATTCTGCAACCTGTTTTTGTGCATTTTTATTCACCGTACGACTTATACTTAACATAATTCCAATAGCAATGGCAGTAAACATAATAGAAGTACCTCCCATACTTACCCATGGAAGTGTTTGCCCTGTAACCGGGAGCAAATTAACTGCTACCCCCATATTAACCATGGCCTGGAAGGTTACATTCAATGCCAAACCAATAACCAGAAAAGCAGGAAATGTTCGGGTACTTTTTCTAAGTATCAAACCTGCCCGGTATAGCAAAAACAAGTAAAGAAAAAGGAAACTAATTCCTCCAATTAATCCATATTCTTCAATAATAATTGCATAGATAAAATCGGAGTAAGGATGGGGAAGGAAGTTCCTTTGTGTACTGTTTCCGGGTCCTTTCCCAATTATTCCTCCTGTAGCTATGGCTATTTTACTTTGTTCTACCTGGTAATTTTCGCCTCCGTCTTTGTCCACATAATTTACAATTCTGTTTTGCCAGGTTTCTACCCTCCATTTATTCCCGGAAACGGCAATTCCTCCAATGACGAGTATGATAAACAGAACTACAATACCTGAAAATCCCATCAGATATTTCATAGGAACTCTTCCGATAAACATCAACACAAGGGATGTTGCAAACAGCAACAGGGCAGTAGAAAGGTTGGCGGGCATAATCAAGCCACAAACCACAACGATGGGTAATACAAGATGCATCACCACATCTTTGAACTTACTAATCTTGTCATGTTTAAGAGAAAGAACGCGCGCTATATACATGATCAAAGCAAGCTTTGCAATATCGGATGTTTGAATCGTGTAACCTACAATTGGGAGGGTAATCCACCGGGAAGCCTCATTCAAACTGGTTCCCATTGACAGGGTAACCGTAAGAAGAATGATAGAAATTAGAAGAAACAGCATGGACAGGTTAAAATATATCTTATAGGGAATAAGATGTACCAAATAAATAGTAGCAATTCCCAAGACTAAGAAAAACGCATGTTTCCCAATAAAATAGGCAGTATTACCTCCCTGCGTTTTATAGGCCAACGTACCAGTGGCACTATAAACAGCTAAAAGTGAAAATACCGAAAGTATGATCACTACGGCCCAAATAACTCTATCGCCCTTAAAATATTTAGAAAACCTGCCTAAATCCATACTATTTTATTCATATTACAATTCACGTACTGCCTGTTTAAATTGATTCCCCCGGTCTTCATAATTATCAAAAAGATCAAAACTTGCACAAGCCGGAGACAGAAGAACTGTATCTCCTTTTCTACCAAGGTAGTAAGCTGTTTTCACAGCCTCTGAGGCGGATCCTGTATCAATAATTGTTTGAACAATACCTTCAAAGGCTTTGTGAATTTTTGTATTCTCTTTTCCAAGGCAAATAATAGCCTTCACCTTTTCCCGAACCAAATCTTCAAGAATAGAATAATCGTTACCCTTATCAACTCCCCCTGCGATCCAGATAACATCCTTATGCATGCTCTCCAGCGCATACCAGGTAGAATTAATGTTGGTCGCTTTGGAATCATTAATAAATTCTATTCCATGAACTTTCAGAACAGGCTCGAGGCGATGCTCAACGCCCTGAAATCCACTCAGGCTTTCCCGTATAACATCCTTACGGATCTTTAGGACCTGTGCAGTAATGCTGGCAGCCATAGAATTGTAGGTATTATGCTGCCCTTTTAATGCTAAATCATGTATTGACATAGTAAACGCGTTATTTTGTATATTAATTTTCATTGTATCATTTTCCAAACAACCTCCCTCTTTTACCGGGCTTTTTATGCTGAATGGAATGCTGTAAGCTTTTATATTTCTTTTTTCGGTTTCTTCCGAGGTCACAGGATCATCACTACAGTAAATAAAATAATCCTCTGATGACTGGTTTTGTAAAATCCTGAACTTTGAATTAACATAATCTGCCATAGATGTATAGCGATCCAAATGATCCGGAGTAATATTCATAATTACGGCCATATCCGCCTTAAATTCCTTCAAACCATCCAATTGAAAACTACTCAATTCGATTACATAGTGGTCATACGATTCAGTGGCTACCTGCAAGGCAAGACTATTACCGACATTCCCGGCCATTCCGACATTTACTCCTGCCTTTTTAAGAATATGATAAATCAGGTTCGTAGTTGTCGTTTTCCCGTTGCTGCCGGTTATACAAATTTTATAGGCGGTTGTATATCGACTTGCAAATTCAATCTCCGAGATAACCGGTATACCTTTTTCAACAGCAGCAGATACTATGGCAGCTGTTTCTGGAATACCGGGGCTTTTTACAATCTCATCAGCACTTAAAATCTCTGATGAGCTGTGCTGATCTTCTTCGTATTTAATTTGGTACTCATCCAGCATCTTTCGGTATTTATCCTTCAGTTGGCCAGCATCCGAGACGAAAACATCCCAATCTTTTTGCTGTCCGAGCACCGCTGCTCCAACACCGCTTTCACCTGCACCTAATATGACCAATCTCTTTTTCATTTTTTATCGTATTTTCAACGTTACGATTGTAAATATTGCCAGCATAATGCCCACGATCATGAATCGCATGACTATTTTGGGTTCCGGATAGCCTTTCAATTGATAGTGATGATGCAAGGGAGACATTTTAAATATCCGCCTTCCAGTCCCAAACTTTTTCCTGGTATACTTAAAGTAGCTCACCTGCATGAGTACAGAGAGGCTCTCCATTAGGAATATTCCGCACAAAATAGGAATCAGGAGTTCCTTCCTGATAATAATTGCAAAAACGGCAATAATCCCACCCAAAGAAAGAGAGCCTGTATCTCCCATAAATACTTGTGCGGGATAACTGTTATACCACAAGAATCCTATAGTAGCTCCTATAAAAGCACTCATAAACACCACCAACTCACCTACATTAGGGATATACATAATATTCAAATAATCGGAATAAATAAGGTTACCCGAAACATAAGCAAGGATCCCAAGTGTGGCACCAATAATAGCCGAAGAGCCCGTGGCCAGACCATCCAATCCATCTGTCAGGTTAGCCCCATTTGATACGGCAGTAACGATAAGAATGGCAATCACCACAAACACCATCCATGGCCAAATGCTGTTTTTAGGGCCTAAGAAGCTTACCAGTTGTGCATAATCAAGCTCATTATTCTTAAAAAATGGGATGGTAGTAATAGTAGATTTACTGTCCACCATTACAAATCCTTTTTCTATTATTTCTTCATCGATTTGCATTCCCATTTCAACGGCCTTCTCAAGCGAAACTTTCTCTCTAACAATAACATCATCGCTTAGATAAAGGGTAATGCCAACT
>CAYVSF010000012.1:0-16695 GCA_964453775.1 uncultured Bacteroidales bacterium | reverse complement strand
TCATAGGTTGCTGTTTCACTGGAAAGAAGTATTTCTTCTTCAAAAACGACTCCCATATAATCCTCATCAGACTCTTCACACTGGTATACAAAAACCAGAATTAGCAAAATCATTCCTATTGAAACTATTTTTTCCCTATACATAGCTTTAGAGTTTTTTAATTATACCTAAATAGTACATTCAATATAACGAATTATAGGCACTAATCATATACAATATTAAAGAGTTTTTTCTGATATTGCACGTTCTTTAGCCTCAATTATCTCTATAGCATCATATACAGCTTTTCTAAGGGCCACCTCTCTTGGATCATCTTTTAAAGCCACTCCCATTCTTGACATCACATAAGCAAACCCTAATTGCTTGTCGGGATCGGCAAAAGCAAAAGATCCACCAGCCCCAGGGGTACCAAAAGCCTTTCGGCTACTACCGTAATCCAGGTTTGGACCTGGCTTTAAATAACCCAACTTGAACCAGGTATCAATTCCCATTACAACATCTTCAGGTCCACCTCGTGGTGTAATGGCGCTATCGCAAAGAAACTTATAAGTTTCCGGACTAATACCAAGTGCTCCCCCTCCATTGGCCATCACACTATAGGCTTTAGCCATTGCTCTTGCTGTACCTATTCCATTTCCAGAAGGGTTCTCCACTACTCTTGAAAGACTGTCGTTTGGGTTAAAATGCTTGGGAATTTTAAAAGATTTATACAAAAGAGAGGTTTTGTCACGCAACATTTTCCGGGTCCCCTTCGGAAGTTTCCAATACCCTGTAATTCCATCCCACATGCCAGGATAAATAACACTTACCACCTCATCCTGATTTATTTCGGGAGGAAGTCCTATATAGAATTCGAGAGCAAGAGGCTTCGCAATGCACTGATCAAAGTAATTTCCAATTGTTCTTCCTTCCGGATCGATATGACGAAAAAGTTCATTCATATATAATCCCAAAGTAGAGAGATGGTAGCCATGTTTCTCGCCCGGTTGCCAAACAGGTTCTTGCACTGCAAGCAATCGCCCCAGCGAATCCAAATCAAGAAGCAATTCCACATCAAACACAGGCTCCACAAGACAAAGACCAGCTTCGTGTGCCAGGAGTTGCCGGACAGTAATACTATCTTTTCCGTTTGCAGCAAATTCTGGCCAATACTTAGCCACCGGTTCATTAAAGTTCACCCAACCTTCGGAGTGAGCTTTAACAAAAGCCATGGCCGCCATTCCTTTCGTTGAACTAAAAACAGGAACCATAGAATGTTCCTGCCATGGAGTATGTTTGATAATGTCTTTACAACCACCCCACAAATCAACAACCTTTTCACCATGGTAATAAACAGCCACAGCAGCCCCCTGTTCTCCCCGCTCAAGAAAATTCTCCAAAAAAACCTCTTTAACTTCTGAAAAACGCGGATCAGCATATCCATGAATCCACTCAGATGGATGATTCTTTATTTCCCGTTTTACACTGCAACCCAGGGTGAAAATCAGAAATATAAATGACAATACAAACAATTTGTGCATGACAACTCACTTTTAACACAAAAAACAAAGAATTTAAGTAAGAATCAATTCAAATAATTTTTATTCGTATAAAATTCGATGGCATTATTTTTGAAACTTAGCTATCAGGAAAACTGCTATAAACCAAATATACCACATCAGTGGCCCTAAAACAAAAGTGCTGCAAATTTGCAGCACTTTTGTTTTACTCTAATTAACTTACCGGTATCGTTCTTCCCACTCCTGCCGCATAATTATTCTAGTGCAATCAATCATTTTATCAGTTGCAAGAATGCCCTCCAAATGATCCAGTTCATGCTGCAGAAGCTCGGCCATATCTCCTTCAAAAACCTCACTTTTGTCATTCCAGTTCTCATCAAAATAAGTCACTTCAATTGAGCTATATCTTTTCACCTCCACAAAAAACTGAACATCAAAGCTAAAACAGCTGTCCCATACATCAAAAGTTTCTTCACTATGTCGGGTAATCGTTGGATTTATCAGTGCGAAAGTCCTATCGGGAAGATTACAAAAAACAACTTTTTTCAGAACCCCTATTTGCGGAGCTGCCAAAGCGCGACCATTTTTTTTTATTCGTTGCAAGTCTCTAAGCGTATCCGCCAAATCCTGAATGATAATGTCAGCTTCAGGATCCCTGGGTGTAAGTTCTTCCGATTTCTTTCTTAAAATTGGATTTCCAATAAGTATAACTTTCTTTCGTGCCATAGAAGTGAATGTTATTTTTCAGGTAATTCCAGATCGGTATCAAAATATTCAGATGGTATATTTTTCTTGGTTTCCGCACCCATTTGCTTGATTTGTTCCACTCTTCTAAGCAAATTCCCTTTTCCGGTGCTTATTTTATTCATGGCTTTATCGTAACTCTTTCTTGTACTCTCCAAGCGACTTCCAATTTCTTGCAGATCTTCCAATAGTCCTGCAAATTTATCATAAAGGGCACCGCTTTGTCGTGCAATCTCCTCCACATTTCTACTTTGATACTCTTGCCTCCAAAGACTCACAATCATTTTAAGTGCGGCAATAAGATGGGTCGGACTAATGAGTAAAATTCGTTTATCATATGCATAATTCCACAATTCGGGATCATGCTGAATAGCAATCATATAAGAGGGCTCTACAGCCATAAAAAGCATCACAAAATCTAATGAAGGCAAATCATATAAATCCTGGTAATTTTTATCACTTAAGTTCTTAATATGATTACGCACCGACTGCAGGTGTTCCTTCAACGCACGCTCTCTTTCTTCGTCTGTTGGAGCATTCACATAGCGTTCATAAGCTGTAAGCGATACTTTTGAGTCAATTATTACATGCCGATTCCCGGGATAGCTAATGACCACATCAGGCTGCAGGCGATTCCCTTCATCATCTTTATAGGAAGCCTGCACAAAATACTCCCGGTCTTTTACCAGACCTGATTTTTCAAGGATACTTTCCAGGATAAGTTCTCCCCAGTTTCCTTGCGTTTTGCTTTCCCCTTTAAGTGCACGGGTAAGGTTGTTGGTTTCTTGGCTTACTTGCTGATTCAGCTCGGCCAATCTTTTCACTTCTTCTTTTAGAGAAAAACGCTCCTTCGATTCATTATGATAGGCTTCTTCAACCTTCTTTTCAAATTCCCTGATTTTTTCCTGAAGCGGTTTTAGAATAGTATCCAGGTTATCTTTATTTTGTTTGGTAAACTTGCCCGTTTTTTCTTCCAGAATTTCATTCGCCAGGTTTTTAAACTCTAGTCTAAATTTCTCCTGCAATTGCTCCAGATCTTTCTGCTGGCTTTGCAATTTTTCCTGTAAGGCTTTAAGTTCAGCTTCACGTGAAGACAAGCTTTTACTCAAGTGCAACAATTCCTCATCTTTTGTTGCAATCAACTTCTTACGCTCTTCCAGTTCCTTGCCAACGAAATCATTTTTCTCTTTTTCGACCACCAATTGACTTTGGATTTGTTGATAATCCTCCCGCATTTGATCAACTGCATGGTCGGGGGCACTGTATCCCTTTCGCCAGTAACTTTTACCTATAAACCAAGCTGCCGCGAAACCCGCAGCAGCTCCAATAAATAAAAATAATATGTCTGTCATAATTCTTTAGTTCTCCCGTCCTGTTTGATCCCGTATTCTTTTTAAAGCAGTAAGTACAGCCTGCAATTCTGCTTTTACCTTATCATCTTTTTCCATATCAACGGCTACCTCTAGTTCTGGTAGAATAGCAGTATATTCATTCTCGGCAAAATATTCAGCAGCTGCAATTCGTACTTCAGGATCATTGTCTCTAAGCAATCCGGCGATCCACTTTTTCCCCGACCAGGATCTCATTTCATCTAACTCCTCAATGGCTTCAATCTGTTGATCGGGATCATCACTAAATAAAATATAAAACAGGGAATCTACTTTCCTGTCCATTTTCTCGGTATACAAAATTTCAGCTGTAAACAAATCCGGTCGCACCACACTGCCATCATAGGAAATAATTTCCTTATTGCTTACCCATCTAACCATTCGGGGCACTACCCAGCGCATTCCGGGTGTTGACTCAGGATGACCAATAGCCGCAAAAACCTTACCTCTTCCGGCTTTTCCATTAATCAAGAATGGTTTCCCGGGCGTTATCCCAGCAGATGCATTACCCTTCTGATGGATATCGCTAATTATGGTAGCCTGAACCTGCACTTTTTTCTCTTTCCCATCTAATATTTCATACATTGGGCCTTCATAATATTCCATAAATAAATCTTCCAGACCTATTAACTCGGGAAAAAGATTTTCTCCTTCTTCGGTAATTTCAAATTCAACCAGGCCATTTCCCCTGTTGTAATGATCACGATCAACAATCTTAACTGGAAGCAAATCAAGGGTAGGATAATTCTCGGTTGATGAAACCATATAAGCTCCCGCACAAATTCCGACCATGCCTTTACCCTTTTTCCTTATAAAATCTTGCACCACTTCTTTCCCCTGCTCTCCAAGATTATTCATCATTTTACTTCCACTACCTCCCGGCAATAAAAGCACATCAATATTCTCCAATTCAGATCTCACAATTTCATGTGCAGTAAGACTAACACAAACGATTCCCTCATCAATTTGAAGGGCTTCAATGGCCTCCTTAACACAAGTCTGGCTTGCGCCATTTCCTTTAAATACTCCCACGGCAATCGATTCAGAGGTAAGTTCCAAACGGGTGGCATGATGCTTTCCACTATCTTTTCCTTCCTGGCAGGCGTTGAAAGTAAATGCCATAACGAGGGAAAAGACTGATATCAAAAAGATTGATTTTCTCATAGACCTGGTTTTTAGAATATACTAACAATGAACTACTAAATTTACGAAATATTTTCGAACTATTTTCGAACTATTTAATAGATACGAGAATCTGTTTAAAGAGTTATAAAGCTTTCACTCTTTTTCATCCAGAATTTTCCTGTAAGCATCTAACTTCTCATTGGAGAGTGTCAATGCAAGATTATAATGCATTAGTTCCCATTCCCCGGATTCATCTTGCTGGAACACTCCGGAGCCCCGGCAAATTCCCATATGCGTCTCAAGCAGCTCATCAAACCAGGCGAGGGAAGCATCCTTTGAAAAATACCAGTTTCGCTCAAATGGAGAAAAAGCCCAGGCCGTCTCTTTTCTAAAATAGGGTGTGGCCCATTCCTGAAACTCTTTGCGCTTCCAACTCTCTTTCGGATCTGTTCCTAAAAAAACACCTTCTTCATGCATGGTTGAAAAATAGGTATCCTCATCAGCAAGAGCAGCTGCCTTATGCCATCCATCTAAAATGCTATCCAAGTGAGAGATGACTGCCTGAGTATCCTTTGCCGGCTGATTACTACAGGAAACTGAGAAAATCAGGATTAAAAAACAAATAAAAATGCGTTGCATCAATATCTCTTTTAATGTATAAAATGTTTCTCCGAAAGATACAAATTTTATTTAATCGTCTTCTTCTATTTCTTTAGCATACGGGCAATAAAAAATTTCATTTTTTTAACACAGTTTTACAGCCTGTTTCATGGGTTTTATCATGTTTCTTTCTATGTATTCTTATATCTTTGCCCTTCCAAAACAGTTTTAAACATGGTAAAAAAATACAAGCACGTTTATTTTGACCTGGACCGGACACTCTGGGACTTTGAATCGAATGCAGAGGAAACCTTTGAGGAAATATATGATAAATATAAACTGAATACAATTTTTCCTGAATTTGCCATCTTTCATGAAACTTATAAAAAGCACAATCAACGCTTGTGGAAAGCTTACAGGGATGGAAAGTTAAAAAAACAAATTCTGCGTAATAAGCGTTTTGAACTTACCCTGGAGGAATATGGAAATACAGATCCGGCATTGGCAGAAAAAATAGGCGACGATTACATTACCCTCAGCCCTGCGAAAACCCGGCTTTTTCCCGGTGCCCGGGAGACGCTGGAATATCTTTATGAAAGATACAATCTATATATCATCACCAATGGATTCAATGAAGTTCAATTTGCAAAGCTTAAAAATTGTGGTATAGACAACTATTTTAATGCAGTATTTACCTCAGAAGATGCAGGCGCTCAAAAGCCCCATAAAGAAATCTTCCAACATGCGCTAAAAAATGTAAATGCCAAAAAGAGTGAATCCATTATGATTGGCGACGATTTGGAAAGCGACATACAAGGATCCATGAATTTTGGAATGGATCAAATCTTTTTCAATCCAAATGGCATCCCACATGATTCAAAGCCAAGTTTTGAAATCCGGCAACTAGAGGAAATCAAAACAATAATGTAGTCTCTAGAAAGAGCCCTCATCCTCAAAACTGTCATTGCTATCCAAATCAAAGGGACTATCGTCATAAGGTGACTTTCCATCCCCTTCATCTTCCTGATTCATCTTGGAATGGAATGTAAGGGCACCTCCATCCGGGGGTTCAGGAGCTTCATCAATACCAGGAATAACATCATCCTCAAGGTCTTCAAACTTCGCCAATTCATCTCGAAAGCGCAATTCAATATCCGCCAGGGCTCCATTCCTGTGCTTCGCCAAAATTATATTGGCGATTCCAATCAATGAATTCCCTTCCTCATCTTCCGTAAAGCCATATTTTTCGGGACGGTGAATGAACAACACCATATCAGCATCCTGCTCAATCGCCCCGGATTCACGCAAGTCGGAAAGTTGGGGGCGTTTATCACCACTACGCATCTCTACAGAACGGTTCAGCTGCGACAATGCAATTATCGGTACATTTAGCTCTTTGGCTATGCCTTTCAGTGCCCTCGAAATGGTACTCACCTCCTGCTCCCGGTTCCCTCTTGTCTCTGGTGGTCCTGACATCAGCTGCAGATAGTCAATGATAATAATTTCAACATCATACTGGCTCTTCAAACGACGACATTTAGCCCGCAATTCAAACACACTGATTGCAGGTGTATCATCAATATAAATCGGGGCGTCAACCAATCGTTTAATCTTGTATTCCAACTGCTCCCATTCAAATCGTTCCAAATTACCATTTCTGATTTTTTCGGAAGGCAACTCTGTTTCGCTAACAATTAGTCGGTTAACCAACTGTACAGAAGACATCTCCAAACTAAAAATAGCCACAGGCCGGTTGTGTACCACGGCTATATTTCTTGTCATTGAAAGAACAAAAGCCGTTTTACCCATTGAAGGACGGGCAGCAATAATCACCAAATCAGAACGTTGCCATCCGGAAGTAACCCGATCTAGTTTGGTATAACCGGAAGGCACGCCACTGAGGCCATCCTCCCGCTTCGAAGCTTCTTCTATTTGATGAATGGCTTCCTGAATAAGCGAATTTATTTTTACCGACTCCTTCTTAATATTTCCTTCGGTCACTTTGAACAATTCCGATTCGGCAAAATCAACCAAATCGTTTACATCTACCGATTCATCAAAAGACTTGGTTTGAATATCAGAAGAAACGCGAATAAGCTCCCTTTGAATGTATTTCTGTGCTATTATCCTGGCATGGTATTCAATATGTGCAGCAGAAGCCACTTTGCTTGTTAACTGGGTGATATAGAAAGGACCTCCAACTTCCTCAAGTTCCTCGCGCTTTCTCAACTCTTCTGTAACTGTTAAGATATCGATAGGCTGTAACTCTTGAGAGAGATCCAAAACTGCTTTAAAAATTTTCTGATGCGCATCTTTGTAGAAACTTTCCGGTGTTAAAATATCCATTACCGCAATAATGGCATCTTTTTCGAGCATAATCGCTCCCAGTACTGCTTCTTCCAGGTCAACTGCCTGCGGTGGCATCTTGCCATAATCCGCTGAAGGCATGATGCTTGCAGATTTTGTGCCTCTTTTATTTGTTTCAGCCATGGTCTTCTGATTTTGGGAAATCAAAGGTAGTAATCGAGGAACAAAATCTTGCAATAAGAAGAGCTTTTATTTCAAAGGAAATGTTAACTAAAATTATTAACATTTGTTTATAAATTTTCAGAAGGTATTTTTATAACTTCATACCGACGTTTGAAATTTCAAGTATATGGTGACATTTCCCAATGCCAAAATAAATATTGGGCTGAACATAACAGCCAAGCGAGAAGATGGTTTTCATTCTATCGAAACCCTATTCTTTCCGCTAAAACTCACGGACATGCTGGAATATATTCCTTCCAGCACCAATACCTTACTTAGTATTTCCGGCATTCAATTTGAAACTAACACAAATAATAATTTGGTGATGAAGGCCTACCATGAATTGATGAAGGAATACCAACTGCCTCCCCTGAAAATACATCTACATAAAAAAATTCCTTTGGGAGCAGGACTTGGAGGCGGCTCAGCCGATGCTGCTTTCATGCTAAAAAGCCTAAATGACAGTTTTCATTTAAAAATCAGTCGGGAAAAACTGGAAGAGATGGCAGGAAAACTGGGAAGTGATTGCCCTTATTTTCTTAACAACCGGGCCATGTATGCTTGTGGCAGGGGCGATAAAATGGAAAGCGTCGATTTTGATATCAATGGCTACCACCTTTTGCTTGTCGTGCCAAACATTTCGATAAGCACACCCTGGGCTTACAGTAAATGCAAACCCGTTAAGCCTACCGCAGATCTGCGAGAACTGATAAAACAACCCTTAGACAAATGGCAAAAAAGTATAAAAAATGATTTTGAGCCTGTAGTTTTTAGGGCTTATCCGGAAATAGGTCTTATTAAATCGAAACTTTTGGAAATGGGTGCTGTTTACGCCTCTCTTTCCGGATCAGGAGCAGCGGTATACGGACTGTTTAAGAAAGAACCGGATTACAAGAATCAATTCCCCAGAGCCTTCACCTGGATAGAAACCACTGGCAACTAACTTATCAAAACCTCCTCCCTCTAAGCCCTATTCATCTATTAATAGAATACCTAACCGCATCCTGCCAGGGTCAATATCGGAGAGAAATTACTCCATCCTGCAGATCGGTTTGCTTCCCGGGCGGTTAAGCCTGCCTTTTGAGTTGAAACACTTTCTACTTCCTCCGGGTGTCCAAAGTCTACGGGAGCATAGTCGAATCTCAGCAGATTCCTGCGGTGTGCGCTTTCTTCCATATCAACAATATGGCAAAGCTTGCAATTCTTCTGAGTAGCTATGGTCCCTGCCAATGGCTATCCAAGATCCTCCAGGTATAAAATTCAGATGAACCAATGAATGAAAAATGTAAGTGCCAGAAGAATCTCAAACCAGGAATGGTCAATGGGAATGGCGTCTGGTTTCGGTATCACATTAAAGCAAATTAGGCTTCCCTTTCAAGATAAGAAATCCATTAGCAACTTTAAGAAATAAAAAAAGGCTGCCTAACGGACAGCCTCTTTTCCTTTATTCAAGCTCTATGAGCAATTTTCCTTTTCCAATTTTCTGATCTTTAACTACATGAATTTTTTTCACCACTCCCCCACGTGGAAAAGCGATCTTATTTTTCATTTTCATAGCTTCCAATACAAGAAAATTATCTCCTTCCGTTACTTCCTGACCTTCCTTAGCACAAATTTTCAGGACCGTTCCGGGGATTAGAGAGTAAATTTTGCGATCGTCCGGATATTCATATTTCTCCCTTCGTTTAAACTTTTCGGTAAGTAGGGTCCGGTATTTTACACCGCCTTCCAGCATGATGGTGCGAAAGCGAACCTTTTTAGGCTCCTGATCCTGCATTTCATGGCCAGAATCGGCGGGGGTTTCATTTTTCGTCTGTTTTGCTGTCATAATCAGAAATTTTAAAACGGAGGTATCCCGTGTTTCTTTTTCGGCCTGCGATCAGCTTTGTTTCTCGAAACATCAATTGCATGCACAAGCAGCTTACGCGTTTCTGTTGGTTCAATAACTGAATCAACGTAGCCCTTGGCAGCAGCAACATACGGATTGGCAAATTTCTGCTTATACTCCTTCACTTTCTGACGGCGCATTTTTTCAGGATCTTTGGCAGATGCAATTTCCTTGCGGAAAATAATATTTGCAGCGCCTTCAGGTCCCATAACAGCAATCTCGGCTCCGGGCCAGGCAAAAACATAGTCGGCATTCAGATGGCGACTGTTCATAGCTATATATCCACCACCATAAGCTTTACGTAAGATGATGGTAATTTTTGGCACATTGGCCTCGCTGTATGCATAGAGTACTTTCGCCCCATGACGAATAACACCCGCGTGTTCCTGATCAACGCCAGGCAAATATCCTGGAAGGTCTACCAGGGTAACCAATGGAATATCGAATGCATCACAGTATCGAATAAATCTTGCAGCTTTATCTGAAGAATCTACATCCAGTACACCGGCGAGCACCAATGGTTGATTACATACAAACCCCACCGTTTCACCATTGATACGTCCAAATCCTATTACCATATTGGCAGCCCAGTTCTCCTGCACCTCAAAGAATTCAGATCCGTCTGTTACAGAACGAATCACATCTCTAACATCATATGGCTCCTTGGGATTTCCTGGAACAATCTCATCAATTGGAAATTCATCGGTAAGCGGTTCACGCGGTTCCATCGGACGGGCTTTCTGACCGTTGTTCCAGGGGATGTAAGTGATGAGGCGCTTAATTTGTTCAAAGCACTCAATTTCACTCTCTGCGTAAAAGTGTGCATTCCCCGTGATCTCACTATGCACTTTAGCTCCGCCAAGATCTTCCATGCTAATTTCCTCGCCCAAAACCGTCCTAATAACTTCCGGACCGGTAATAAACATTTTGGAAATCTTGTCCACAACAAAAACGTAATCCGTAAGTGCAGGAGAATAAACAGCACCTCCGGCACAAGGACCTAAAATAACCGAAATTTGTGGGATCACACCGGAAGCGAGCGTATTTCTGTAAAAAATCTCGCCGTAACCAGCCAGGGAGTTTACCCCTTCCTGAATACGAGCCCCACCAGAATCATTAATACCAATAATTGGAACCCGCATTTTCATGGCATGATCCATAATTTTGGTAATTTTCCGTGCGTGCATCAGACCAAGTGAACCACCGGCAACAGTGAAGTCCTGTGCGTAAATACACACCGGAGCACCATAAATGGTTCCTGTTCCAATAATTACACCATCTCCATGAAGGATTTTCTTATCCATATTAAAATCACGGGCTTCGTGTTCAACGAATAAATCGTATTCATGGAAAGAACTTTCATCCAGCAGGGTAATAATACGTTCTCGGGCGGTCATTTTACCCATGGCTACCTGCTTTTCAATAGCCTTTTCGCCTCCACCCTGAAGTACTTTCTCCCGCTTCTTCTGGAGTTCTAAAATTTTTCTCTTTAATGACATACCTAGTACATTTAGTTAACAATAATACTTCCTGATATCAGTAGTATTCTATCTCCTAAAACAGAGTACAACAATACTAAAATGATTTTATTAATGAAAATATATTCAAAACTTTTACAACCTTTTTAAAAACAAAACTCAGATAATCAACGATTTAAATTTACACACTTTTGAAAATTCTGTGCAGGAATTAAAGATAGAAATATCTCCATTATTTAGGGGCTAACCTGTAAAGAAAGTAACTGATAATCATATATATTACATTAGGAATCCATACTGCAACCAGGGGAGAAAAACTTCCATTAATTGCAAGCATAGTTGAAAAACGCATGAACAGGATATAAGAAAAGCTTAGCAATAACCCGGCCCCGATATGCATCCCAATTCCTCCCCTAATTTTTTTACTTGAAAGGGCAGCGCCAATTAATGTCAAAATGAAAGTAGAAAATGGATACGCCACTCTGGAATGCTTTTCAATTAATAAACTATCTATATTATCTGCCCCCTGCATCTTTTGCTCTTCAATATATTCATTCAACTCATGGTTGTTCATGGTGGTAACAAATTCATCTGGTCTGCTAAAATCCTCGGGGCTCACAGAAAGTGAGGTATCGATTTTGGATCCTTGTTTAATCACCTCTCCATTTTCCTGAAATTCACGAATATAGTAGTTGCGAACCACCCAGTTATCCGTCGCAGTGTCCCATTTAATATAGTCGGAAAACAATTTCGATTTCAACTCTCCATTTTCAAACTCTTCCATGGAAAACTTGTACCCGATATTCGCTACGGTATTAAAGCTCCGCATATATATAAATACTCCCGGCTTGATCTGTCGGTGAATATTTTTGTCTTTATTTCTTACCGGATTCTTGATGTATTGATATTTAAAATCCAGCATTGTTTCATTGGCCGGTGGAATAACGTAAGACATTAACCCCCAGGAAAGGAGTGCTATGATAAATGCGGATATAAAATAGGGATAAAGAATTCGTCTAAAACTGACCCCACTGGCTAAAATGGCAATAATCTCAGTATTATAGGCCATTTTTGAAGTAAAGAAAATTACCGCAATAAAAGTAAACAGCGAACTAAACAGATTTGCAAAATAAGGGATGAAATTCATGTAATAATCAAAAACAATGGCCGAAATGGGCGCATCCTTTTCCATAAACTCATCAATTTTTTCAGACAGATCAAAGACAACAGATATGCTAATAATCAACAATATCGCAAAGAAGTATGTTCCCAGAAACTTCTTTATAATATATATATCTATTTTCTTTAACCTTAAATAATCTATCATAAGCGGTTTGCCAATACGGCTGTCATTTTTTGCTTCCAATTCTTAAACTCCCCTGCTAAAATCTTCTGCCTGGCTTCCTTCACAAGCCACAGGTAAAAGCTTAAATTGTGCTGGCTGGCAATCTGGGCCCCAAGTATTTCTTTCGATACAATCAGATGACGAAGGTAGGACCGGTTAAACATTTCATCTACAAAAGATGATCCATTTTTTTCGATGGGATTAAAATCATCCTTCCATTTTTCATTTTTTATATTAATGATACCCTCTTTTGTAAAAAGCATTCCATTTCTTCCATTCCTGGTAGGCATTACACAATCGAACATATCTATGCCTCTTTCAATACCCTCCAAAATATTTACAGGTGTTCCCACGCCCATTAAATAACGAGGCTTTTGAGTTGGAAGTATAGCGTTCACAACTTCAATCATTGCATACATTTCTTCAGCAGGTTCTCCAACAGATAAGCCCCCTATGGCATATCCATCCTGTTCATAGGAGGCTATTGTTTCTGCCGATTCAACTCTCAAATCCTTATATACACTTCCCTGCACAATCGGAAAGAAGCTTTGCTTATGGCCGTATAAAGGATCTGTATTCGCAAATTGTTGAATTCCCCGTTCCAGCCAACGATGAGTAAGCTTCATAGAATCTTTGGCATACTGATATTCACAGGGATAAGGGGTACATTCATCGAAGGCCATCATGATGTCTGCTCCTATCATTCGCTGAATATCCACCACATTTTCTGGGGTAAAAATATGTTTTGAACCATCAATGTGGGATCGAAAATGGGCTCCATCTTCATGCAGCTTTCGGTTTTGAGAAAGAGAAAACACCTGATATCCTCCGGAATCAGTTAAGATAGGTCGGTTCCAATTCATAAAGTGATGCAATCCACCGGCCTTTTTCATAACTTCCATTCCCGGACGCAAATAGAGATGGTAGGTATTCCCAAGAATAATTTGCGCCTTTACATCCTGCGCCAGGTCGCGTTGATTCGCCCCCTTCACAGTGCCCAGTGTGCCTACAGGCATAAAAATGGGCGTTTCAATTTTTCCATGATCCGTTTGCAGCATGCCTGCTCTGGCCTGGCTTTTATCATCTGTTTTTTCTAATTCAAACACCATAAATTCTTGTTTCGGGGCAAAGATAATATAATTGTGAATAATTAATTGAATAGTTTCAGAGAGGCTATTTGTTTTAGATGAAAATGTTTAATAAAATTGTCGCAAATTACAGTTAAAAGATAATCCAGTGGAAATCCTCATTAATTTTTTCAGTCGGCCCATTAATTATTTCATTATTATTCTGGGGCTAATGTTTTTCATTCAACTTTTTTATTACCTGTTTTATTATTTAAGGATCTTATTTCCTCCTAAATACACGGTCATGCAAACCGAAGCATTTCCTGTTTCTGTAATTATTTGTGCTAGAGATGAGGAACAAAACCTGGAAGTGAATCTGCCATCGATTTTAGAACAAGAGTACCCCAATTACGAAGTTATTGTGGTTGATGATTGTTCGGAAGATAATTCAGACATGACGCTTCAGCGATTATCCAAAAAATATCCCCACCTAAAAACCACCCGAATTAAAAAAGATGCCAAGTTTTCGCACAACAAGAAGCTGGCTGTTACTGTAGGAATCAAAGCTGCTAAATACGACTGGCTTGTATTTACAGATGCCGACTGCAAACCAGAAAGCATGAACTGGCTGAAAAGCTTACAAAAACATTTTATTGCCCCCACTGAGATCGTTTTAGGATATGGGGGCTATAAAAAAGAGAAAGGATTTCTGAACCATATGATTCGCTTCGAAACCATGTTCATTGCCATGCAATATTTGACCTTTGCCATGGCAGGGAAACCCTACATGGGCGTTGGTCGAAACCTGGCCTATCGCAAATCCCTGTTCTTTAAAAACAAAGGATTTGCCGGACACCATCACATCGATACAGGAGACGATGACATTTTCATTAATCAAACCGCCCATAAAAAAAACACACGAGTAGCAATAGACAGCAAGAGCCATACTCGTTCCAAAGCAGCATCCAGTTTTAAGGCCTGGACAAATCAAAAAAGAAGACATTTAGGTTCTTTTAAGCTTTATAAAAAATCTACCAGATTCCGGTTAAGCATGGAGGTTATTAGCCGAGAATTGTTCTATTTGTTTATTGCTCTTAGTTTGTTATTCACCCCATTTTATTATTTTTACATTATAGGAGCATTTGGTTTGAGATGGATCGTACAATTGGTTGTATTAAGATCGGCTTCCAAGCGTATGAATGAAAAATATTTATTCATACCGGCATTGTTTTATGACATAATTTTGCCATTTTTACATGCATTATTCTATATTTTAAATTTATTTTCAGGAAAAAAGCATAGATGGAAATAAGTCCCAATCTCTCGGAAAAGGCAAGGCTCGATTACAAATTGGTTCGTTTAGCTATCAGTGGTGATGAAAAGGCATATGCTGAACTAATGGGCAGATATAAAGATGCCATTTATTATATGCTTTTAAAGATGGTAAACAACAAAAGCGATGCTGAAGACCTAACAATTGAAGCCTTTGGAAAAGCCTTCAAAAATTTGGAGCAATATACTCCTAATTATGCTTTTAGTACCTGGTTATTTAAAATTGCGACCAACAACTGTATCGATTTTATCCGAAAAAAGAAAGCCAATTTAATATCACTGGACCAATCAGGAGATGATTCCGATTCACTCTCAACTCCACTACAATCGGACACGCCGGATCCGGAAGAAGATATGATCAAGAACCAACGAATGGCCCTCACGAGAGATCTCGTTGCTAAACTAAAACCACGATATAGAAAATTAGTGGAATTACGGTACTTTAAAGAATATTCCTACGATGAAATTGCCAATGAATTGGATTTACCCATTGGGACTGTAAAAGCTCAGCTGTTTAGAGCCCGTGAACTACTATTTAATATTCTCAAAAATACAAATCCAAATATTCGATAATCTCTATGGAGGAAATACTACGATATTTTCCCGAATTAGATGATCTTGCCCAGGCCCGCTTCTTCGATTTAAACAATCTGTATAACTACTGGAACGACAGAGTGAATCTGATCTCCAGAAGGGACATTGAACATCTTTATACCAGACATGTTTTGCACTCCCTTGCCATTCATGCATTTATAAAATTCAAACCAGATGCAGAAATTTTGGACGTGGGCACAGGAGGTGGATTCCCCGGAATCCCTCTGGCTATTGCTAATCCGGATGCAAAATTCCACCTGGTTGATTCAACAGGAAAGAAAATAACCGTTTGTAACAGAATTGTTGAATCGCTCAAATTAAAAAATGTGAGCACCCAGCAAATACGAGCTGAGAAAATCAAAGAAAAATATGATTTCATCGTGAGTAGAGCTGTCACAGCGTTCCCAAAATTTGTCTCATGGACCCGTGATAATATTAAAAAAGAACATCAACACTCCATTCCCAATGGAATTATTTATCTGAAAGGCGGTGATTTAAAAGAAGAACTGAAACCATTTGAAAATAAAGCAGAAATCATCCCGCTTAGCAAGTTCTTTAATGAAGATTTTTTTGAAACCAAGAAAATTGTATACCTTCCGATATAAATTGATAAATCTTAAAAAAACTTTTGCAGGAAAGAAAAAAACATTACTTTTGCAACTCAAATTAAGAAAAACCGGAATAAAAAATAATTTGCGATGAAAAGAACATTTCAACCATCAAACAGAAAGCGCAAAAACAAGCATGGCTTTAGAGCAAGAATGTCTTCGGTTAATGGAAGAAAAGTCTTGTCGGCAAGAAGAGCAAAAGGAAGAAAAAGCCTAAGTGTATCAAGCGAGAGCGTTCATAAGAAATAATCAGGAATACTGATATATAACAAGCAGGCTGCCACTTTGTGTGCAGCCTTTTTGTTTTTTTACAGCTTCAAAGAAACATTTCCGTTTAGCCACGGTATTAAATATTATCATTTAAATTTGTGGTTTTACTCATCCTATGGAAGCAGATAACATACTATTAAGCAGGCTAACTCATACAGAAGCCAAAATTGCAGAAAAAGTTCTAAGGGAAGAAAGATTGTCTTCACAAGAAGGAGTGCAACTCTACAG
>CAYVSF010000011.1:0-17308 GCA_964453775.1 uncultured Bacteroidales bacterium | reverse complement strand
AAGAAATATTTCAATGGAAAAATACCGAAATGGGTTTGAATATATTT
This sequence comes from uncultured Bacteroidales bacterium, assembly GCA_964453775.1. GTDB lineage: Bacteria > Bacteroidota > Bacteroidia > Bacteroidales > UBA12077 > CAYVSF01. The sequence continues at coordinate 17,261 of CAYVSF010000011.1, read as the reverse complement.
GCTGTTGGCCACCCGTGAAATAGTGGAGATATCAAGGCCTGTTTTTTCGGCAATATCTTTAAGGATCATGGGTCTGAGTTTCGATTCATCGCCTTCCAGGAAGTACCTGTACTGGTAATCGATGATGGCATTCATGGTAAGCAAAAGGGTGTTTTGTCTTTGTTTGATGGCATCGATAAACCATTTTGCAGAATCGAGTTTTTGTTTTACAAAGCTAATAGCATTCTTTTCCGATTGGGTGCGGTCTTTTTTGTTTTTGCTGTAAGTCTCCAGCATTTCGGAATAGGCATTGCTGATTCTCAGCTCCGGCACATTTCGGGCATTCAAACTTAGTTGCAGTTCTCCATCTTTATTGTCCAAAATAAAATCGGGAATAAGTGTTTGTGCTCCCCTGGTTTGTGTATCGGAATAGCTTGCCCCGGGTTTAGGGTTTAACTTTAAGATTTCATCAAAAGCAGAACGAAGTTCTTCTTCGTTTATATTTAACCTGTTTTGGATTTTTTGGTAATGTTTTTTTGTAAATTCATCGAAATAGTATTTCAGAATTTTTCTTGCCAGCGCAATGGAGGGCACCTCCTGGTTTTTATTTTCAATTTGCAGCAGCAGGCATTCCTGAAGTGTTCTTGCGCCCACACCTATTGGATCAAAATCCTGTATGATGCGTAATATTTCCAAAAGCTTATCCTCATCCGTTTCAATGTTAAGAGAAAAGGCGATATCGTTGGCGATGGATTTTAATTTTCTTCTAAGGTATCCGTCATCATCTATATTACCGATGAGGTAGTTGATTAGGACCTTTTCATGTTCTGTAAGATTTCGAAGCCCTACCTGGTTTTTTAGATGTTCCTGGAAAGAGATTCCTCCGGAAAAGGGAATTTCTTCTTTTTTATCATCTTTGGAGTAGTTACTTGTGGATAGTTTGTAGGACGGAATATCCTCATCATTGATGTAGTCTTCCAGAGAAAATTCATCGGGATCATTCTCCAGGTTGTCCTCGGTAACTTCCTCCTCGTAGTCGTAATTATCTTCGCTACCTTCTTCTAAAACAGGGTTCTCTGCCAGCTCTTTCTTTATTCTTTGCTCCAACTGTAAAGTAGGAATCTCCAGCAGCTTGATCATTTGGATCTGCTGTGGGGATAGCTTTTGAAGCAGTTTTTGCTGAAGACTCTGTTTTAACATAAAAGCTGTCTCAAGTTTTTATAAAGATACTAAAATTCGGCGTTTTTTGGTGTTCTTGGGAAGGGGATTACGTCCCTGATGTTGGCCATTCCTGTAGTAAAGAGCAATAATCTTTCAAATCCCAAACCAAATCCGCTATGTGGTGCTGTTCCAAATTTTCTGGTCTCCAGGTACCACCACATTTCACTTTCCGGGATATTTAGTTCCTTAATGCGGGTATATAATATATCGTAAATTTCTTCCCGTTGTGAACCACCAATAATTTCTCCTATTCTTGGGAAAAGCACATCCATGGCTCGCACTGTTTTATCATCATCGTTTTGCTTCATATAGAAAGCCTTGATTGTTTTTGGGTAATCGGTGACAATAACCGGGCGTTTAAAGTGTTTTTCTACTAGATATCGTTCGTGTTCCGACTGGAGATCGACACCCCATTCCACGGGGAATTCAAACTTTTGACTGGCGTTTTTTAAGATTTCAACCCCTTCGGTATAAGTGATGCGTTTAAAATCATTTTTTATTACACCTTCCAGGCGCTGAATCAGTTCTTTATCGATCATTTTATTGAGGAATTCCAGGTCATCACGGCAGTTATCCAGGGCATATTGAATGAGGTATTTAAGAAAATCCTCGGCCAAATCCATGTTGTCGGTAATGTCATAGAAAGCCATTTCCGGTTCGATCATCCAGAATTCCGCCAGGTGCCTGGGCGTGTTGGAATTTTCTGCCCGGAAAGTTGGTCCGAAGGTATATACATTCGACAGGGCCAGGGCTCCCAGTTCGGCTTCCAGCTGTCCCGAGACAGTTAAGTTGGTTTCTTTGCCGAAAAAATCCTGGGTGAAATCTATTTCATTGTTATCATTTTTGGGCGGGTTACTAAGATCCAGGTTCGAAACATGGAACATTTCACCTGCACCTTCTGCATCCGAACCCGTAATAATTGGGGTATGCAGGTAATAAAAATTATGTTCGTTAAAATACTTGTGAATAGCGAAAGCCAGATGATGGCGAATGCGAAATACAGCGCCAAAAGTATTGGTTCTAAAACGTAAGTGCGCATTTTCTCGCAAAAACTCCATGGAGTGTCCCTTTTTCTGGAGGGGATAGGTTTCGGGATCTGCAGTACCATAGAGATCTATCTTTTCTGCCTGAATTTCAACGTTTTGTCCTTTACCCATCGATTGAACCAGCTTTCCTTTCACTTTAATACAGGAACCGGTGGTAATATCTCGTAATAAATTTTCGTCAAATTTTTCCAGATCTACGACTACCTGAATATTGTGAATTATGGTGCCATCATTCAGGGCAATAAAATTGATTTGTTTGTTTCCTCTTTTCGTTCTTACCCATCCTTTGGCCACTACCGTCTGTTCAAGTTCTTTCTCTGCCAGTAGGTCTTTAATAAATCTGCGTCTTGGTTCCATAGTAATTTTCCTGTTGTTATTTGCACAAAAATAGCAATTTTACGCTCTTAGCAATTTTTCCCAGTTGTTATTTTCCCGGTTTTTGTCTCTTGCAACTTCAAATTGAACTAAAAAGCAAAGGTGTAAATTTAAACTTTTTTAAGCAAAATGAAGACTTTACAAAACAGTTAGTTATCCGCAGCCAGGGTTTATTTGACCTTTAAAAGCTTGCTTTTGGATGAATAAATTCGTATATTAAAATGGTTAAGAAGTTGAGTTCCTATTCCAGACTTACGCCCCTGACATTAAGGAAATAATTAAAATATATTTATATGAAAAGATGGAACGTGAATTACAGTCTTTTTAAGGATGATTCGCTTAATGAAGAAGCATCGCTTGTTGTTGAAGACATTGTGGATCATTTTCTTAGAATGATTCCCAAAGGCCCGCCGTTGGGTTATAAGCATATTAAGCTTATTAATGATAAAGTAGCTGGACCCACATTATACTGGCCCTTAGGAGCCGATATTTATAAAATTGGGCTTAATGTATCGGAGGTACATTATAACCAAATAGCTTTTCAGTTTGCCCAGGAGTTTACGAAGCTCTATTGTGATCCACGTATATACAATTGGTTTGTGGAAATTGTTTCACATGTTGCTGCTATTTATATTTTAGAGTATTTGAGTGTGAAGTGGGAGAATAATCCACCCCAAAATCAATTGATAGATTACTGGAGTGAGTTCGACAGCTACAGGAGTAATTTGCTTGGTGCGGCCTTTAGTAAAGTGGATATTGTGAAGTACCAGGTCTCCAATGAATGGGTGCCCTATCAGGTCAATAAGCTTCGGAAGGTGAACCATACAAACAGGGGTAAGATTTTAATCATTGCTTACGAACTGCTTCCATTATTTAAAGAATATCCCGAGGGTTGGGAATTGCTCCCATATATCGGTAAGAATAGCAAACCGGCCCCGCCGGAGGATCCCAAGAACCTTATTACCAACAGAAAAGCAGTACCGGATTTCGATCGTTTGTTAGATGTGGTTCCAAAGAAAATAAAACCTTTCCTGGAAAGGCTTTACGATAAAATTGGTGTTAGTCAATTTACATAAACAGATTGATAATGCTTTTTCTTCTATCTTCTAAAATCAACAAAAAAGAAAGGAGTTTATATGGAAGATAAATTAATAACTATTGCTGTTCACAGTTATCACAGGGCGGTTTCTTTAAAAGGACGCCTTGAAGCTGAAGGAATAGAATGCAGTTTAAAAAATGTGAATCTTATTCATTCTGCTGTTTCAGGAGGAGTAAAAGTACGGGTGCATTCCAGCAACCTGGAAAAAGCCTTAAGAATCGTTGAAAAGGTAAATGAAGAATATAGAAATGAAGAAGAAGAGATTGCGGGAAGTGATGTACAAAAGATCCTTGTTCCCATTGATTTTTCAGATTATTCGGTAAATGCCTGTAAATATGCAATGGGATTGGCAGCTAAGCTTAATGCCGAAATTAAGCTTTTGCATGTTTACTACAATCCTGTTGTAAACTCCATGCCTCTTACGGATACCTATTACTACCAGATCAATATGGATGAGATTATTCGCGAGATAGAGGTACGTGCCAAGAAAAACATGCAGGAGTTTTATAACGACTTACAGGAGAAAATCGAACGCGATGGAATGGAAGGCGTAAAACTCGATTATGAATTGGTTAGAGGTATCGCCAGCGATGAAATCGTAAGGATAAGTGAAAGTTATAATCCGGAAGTAATAATTATCGGTACCCGTGGACAGGGCGAACGGGAAAATGATTTGATTGGTGGCGTTACCGCCAAAGTAATTGAAGAGGCCAAAGTTCCTGTTTTAGCCATACCCGAAGATAGCCTTTATCAGGGTATCTCTACTATCAATATATTGTATGCTACCGATTTTGATGAATCGGATTACACAGCTCTTAATAAGTTGAAAAATATTATGGCTCCTTTTGATTTTAGATTGTATTGCGTACATATTAGCAATCAGAAATCAGCTGTTTGGGATTCTGTTAAGATGGAAAGCCTGAAGAAGGACGTACGGGAGCAGTTTAAAGATTATGATTTTGAGTGCACATTAGTTGAAGGGGATGATTTTTTAAATGCAATTCAGGATTATATTCGCGAAAAACGAATAGATATTATTTCAATGGTTACGCATAAAAGGAATATCTTTTCAAAGCTGTTTAATCCAAGTCGGGCAAGGAAAGTCCTCTTCCATACGAATATTCCTTTCCTTGTTTTCCATGCCAATAAGACATAATTCACTAATTTTAAATCTAAAAGTAGTTAACCCTCATTGCGAAGACTTTGAGGGTTAATTTTTATTGGCAGTTTTGCTTATCAATCGAAAACCTTTGCAATTTTTAAATCCAGGGGAGTCGTAATTTTAATATTTTCCCTGTTGCCTTCAATCAGGTTAATATTGATGCCGCAGCTTTCCAGAACGGTAGCATCATCTGTAAATTTTTCCTGGAAGGCTTGTTTGTAGGCATCCTTAATAAGTCCGGCCTTAAATACCTGCGGGGTCTGTATCATTTTAAACTTTTCTCGTTTTACGGGGCGGTTCAGTCCTTCGTCTTCAATTCTTAACGACTCTTTAATGTCGACACAGGGAATGGCATTGCCATATTTTTTGGCCTGATCAAAACAATTTTTAATTGTCTTTTTGCTGGCAAATGGTCGCACTGCATCATGAATAGCGATTAGGCCTTTTTCCGGTGCACGATCGAGTGCGTTTTTTACAGAATGGTATCGTGTTTTCCCGCCTTCGGTAATCTGATGCTCAATAGAAAACTGATGTTCTGTGCAAAGTTTTTCCCACAATTGGATATATTCCTTATTTAGGGCTAAAATAATTCTCATTCCGGCATCATAATCATGAAATATTCGGATACTTCGCATTAGAATAATTTCTTCATTTATCTGAAGAAATTGTTTGGGTAATTTACTTCTCATCCTGGTGCCGGAACCACCTGCTACAATAATTGCAGTCTTTAACATGGTATTCGATTTTATGCTTTTGCTGCGTATAAGTATCGTTTAATACTACGTTTTGGTGTTTTTTCAAACTCTGTCGGGTGAATTGAAATACTCGCAATTTGCATAAATTTGGGAAGTTGTTTGTTCACCTCTTTCTTATTATCCTCCATAATTTTAAGGAGGTCAGATTCTGTGATGTTATCCGTATCTGCCTGCTCATAATCGGGATAGACCAGAGCCAGGATGCGATTATCTTTATCCAACACTACGGATTCCTGCACATATGGCATGTTGTTGATTTTTGCTTCAATTTCTTCGGGATAGATATTTTCTCCGGAGGGTCCCAGAATGAGGCTCTTGCTTCGACCCTTGATATAAATAAAGTCATCTTCATCAGTAATGCCCAAATCTCCGGTATGTAACCAACCGTCCTCATCGATGGCCGAATTTGTGGCTTCTTTGTTTTTGTAATAGCCATACATCAGGTTTTCTCCACGAACCATTATTTCTCCCACTTGATTATGAGGATCCTCAGAGTCGATTTTGAGTTCCAGTGTATCTACCAAGCGGCCAGCTGAATTTTCTTTCGTTTTATCCCAGTTGGCATAGCTGATGAGTGGGCCGCACTCGGTCATTCCATAACCAACTGAATAGCGAAATTTAATCTTCCTCAGGAAAGCTTCTACGTCTTTATTTAAAGGAGCCCCTCCAATTACAACTTCTTTGAAATTTCCTCCAAAAGCAATTTCCAGTTTTTGTTTGATTTTATTGTGAATGGTCTTATCGAGCAGGGGAACATTCATCAAAAATTTCATGGATGTTTTGCTGATCACCGGTAAGAGCTGCTTCTTATAGATCTTTTCCAGAATTAAAGGGACAGCAATTACGATTCTGGGTTTAACCTCCTGGAATGCCTGGATAATGATTTTTGGCGAAGGTGTCCGGGTTAAGAAATGAATGTGACATCCAATGGAAAACGGCCAAAGAAATTCAAAAGCACATCCGTAAGTATGGGCAAGGGGCAAGAATGAGACGAGGTTATCGGCTGCCTTCAATGGCATATTGTCCCATGCATAACGAACATTGGCTGCCAGGCTGTTGAGTGGAAGCATCACGCCTTTAGAAAAGCCTGTGGTTCCTGAAGTGTAATTCAACACTCCCACTTCTTTGTTTGAAACTTCATCAAACTTTAGTTTTTCCGGTGTAATTTCGCCATCGTATTTTTTGGCATACAGATCATCCAGCTGGTTGTATACATTTTGGATGTTTTCCTTATTTCCTTCAATGAGGATGCGGAAATCTGTGAGTGAGAAAATAGCACGCAAGTTAGTCATACTTCCTTCATCCAGGTTTTCCCAGACGGGATCGCCGGTAAAGAGGACCACTGAATCGGAATGATTTACAATGTGATGAATATCATCGGGTCGGAAATCAGGTAAAATAGGCACTACTACAGCTCCGTATGAAACAATGGCCAGATAGGTCATGGCCCAGTTGGCACTGTTTTTACCTACCAGGGCAATTTTATCCCCTTTTTTGATGTCGCATTGGTCGAACATGATATGTATTCGCACAATTTTGCGCGCCACATCTTTATATTTATAACTTTCTCCCTGGTAATCTGTTAAGGAGGGAAGATCCCAGTTTTTCTTGAGGCTTTCCTCAATGTACTTGCTGACAAAGTTTTCTGCTATCATAACCGTTGTGTTGTTGGAACCTGTAAACTTATGAAACAAAATGGTGAAAAGCAAACCTTCCATATGACTACGCTGTGGGGCTAAATTGTATGATCTAACCAGGTTCTTTATTTTTCCTTATATTTGTCCATTCCAATAAGCAGATGCAGTTATGGAAGCACAAAATGAGAGAATTAAAGCATTAATTCCTGAATATCAGGATAGATTTGAAAAAGCAACAGCCGAAGAGACCCTTGAATTTTTTGCGCGAAAATTTGGAAATAAGATTTCTTTTTCATCGAGCCTCGGCGCAGAAGACCAGGTGATTACGCATATGTTGGCAGAAATCTCCCCCCAGACAACAATTTTCACACTCGATACAGGGCGTATTTTTCCTGAGACTTATGATTTAATGGAAAAAACCCAGGAGAAGTATGGAAAGCATATTGAAGTTTTTTTTCCTGATTATGAGCGTGTAGAAGAAATGGTAAAGGAGAATGGAATTAATCTTTTTTACCGCAGTGTAGAAAACAGGAAGTTGTGTTGTCATATTCGTAAAGTGGAGCCTTTAAAGCGGGCTTTCCAAAACCTGGATGCATGGATTTGTGGGTTGAGAAGGGATCAGTCCATAACCAGGTTCAATAATAAGCGCGTAGAATGGGATGATCAGAATGGTTTAATGAAGATTAATCCATTGATTGACTGGAGCGAAGATGAGGTTTGGGGCTATATTCGCAAACACGATATTCCTTATAACGAGTTGCATGATAAGGGTTTTCCCAGTATTGGCTGTCAGCCATGTACCCGTGCTATATTACCCGGGGAAGATGTTCGAGCAGGACGATGGTGGTGGGAACAACCCGAAAAGAGGGAGTGCGGTTTGCATAACCGGCCGGTAAGATCGAAAAAGGATTAGAACCAGTACCCGATGTTGATAAAGCCCAACAGTTCATCGCTGCTGTTAGATGACATCAGGGTGAATTCCATTGGACCGATGATACTTTCGAAACTATAGGTCATCCCATATCCGAGAATGATATCTTCGGCGATGAAAATATTGTTCATCTCATAGGCCGTTTTACCTATGGCTGATTTTAAGATGATATAATGGTTTTTGTGAATATTAATCTGCAAATCGGCACTGCCAATTAGGATATTTTTGTTGTTTTTTTGCAGAAATTTTAGGCCAGCAAAGGGGAAGCTTCCTTTGATATAATTCTCACTAATTCCTCCCATGTAATAGCGATATGGAGCCGGAATGCTATCTCCAATAGCTGTACCTGCATATATAGAGGGTTGAAAAGTCACGTTTTCCCCTAAGGGAATGGCGTTCTCCATTTTAAGTGTAAAGAGCCAGGCCGGAGGGGTATCTGCACTGTACCAATCGGAAACATATTTTATTTCGGCATACATATTTGTTCCTTTCGTGGGAAGCGCAGTTTTGTTAAAGGTGTCAAATTTTAAATAACTGTATGGATTGAGGTAATAGTTGTTAATTTTGATATCGTTTTGTGCAATTTCACCTTTTATCCTGGAATATTCATTTTGAAAACCCAGCCCGATAGCAAAGGAGTTTCTTAGAATCGTTTGTGAGTATAAATTGGCAGATACCTCTGTATAGTCGTAACTTGCCTGTCTTTCATCTCTCAGATAATCATAAATTTCAAGATTGTTGTAGCTGATATGAAGTCCCAGGTCGGTTTTGTAATCTTTTTTTAGGAGATCGGCAGTTTTTGAATTCCAGGAAGAACTAAAAAGGTAATTGGCTTCAAACCTTGGATTCTCTCCTAATTCCGCATTTAAGAACAATTTTGATCCTTTAATTATAAAATTGGTATAGCTGCTGTTTAATATCAGACTCGCTTTAAAATCACTGTCATAATGTACCCCGATACTAAATTGTTGTTCTGATTTTTCCCTGACATGAAAAGCTATAATGTTTTCGTTATCGATGGTTTGGATTTGGTAATTTACCTTGTCAAATAGGCGTGTCCCATAAACCCTTTTTATGGCTTCCTCTATATCCTTTGCATCCAGATTATCCGGGAGATTTAACTTTAGGCGATTAAACACATAATTTTCCGGAACATTTTGAAGTCCGCTAATCGACATTCCATCAATACGGATTTTTTTTGATTTTGGGGAATAAATATGATTTGAACGGTCATACGTCTTAATCCTGTCTTTCAAGGCCAGGAGCTTATCGTTTTGTTCCCCGGCAGCTTTCATTCCCTCATCAATTAACCTGCGGCTGTATTTAAATCCGGAAGCATTAAAGTCCTGTACATTTGGGGAAATAAGGATATCGCAAAGTTCCTGGTTTTCCCTATTGGTTTCTACCACGTGAATAAACAGGGATTGCTCCAAGATGGCAATCATAGATTTTAGCCGTTCTTTTTCATAGGGCACGAAACCTACATTGCTGCCAATGATAATATCTGCTCCCATTTTTTTTACTTCTTTCACGGGGAAATTATTAAAGATACCACCATCCACCAAAACTTTTCCATCTATTTCGACAGGAGTAAAAATTGTCGGAATGGCCATGCTGGCACGAATGGCTTCAGGAAGCGATCCTTTATTCAGGACTACTGCTTCTCCTTTTTCGATATCGGAGGCAACACACAGGAAGGGAATGGGGAGTTCATTAAAATTGTTGATATGTACCACCGGCCATGTATAATAAGACAAAAGCAGCGAAAGGTTCTGTCCTTCTATGAGTCCACTGGGTAGAGCAAGTTTTCCTTTTTGCAGGGGAAAGGGGATGAATAACTTATCTGCCCTTTCTTTTTCTTCAAAGGCGAGGTGTTTGCGTGGTATTTTATCGTTTAATATGGCTTCCCAGTCCGATGCAGCTACAATTCGCTCAATGCTGTCGGCGCTATAGCCCATGGCATAGAGGCCTCCAATAATACTACCCATGCTGGTTCCGCCAATATAATCAATCGGAATTCCCAGCTCTTCAATTTTTTTCAGCACACCAATATGGGACAGGCCTTTTGCCCCACCACCACTTAGTACCAATCCCACTTTGGGTCGTTCATTCTCCTGCGCTTCAAGTGTTGAAGAGAGGACAATAAAATGGAATAAAGCCAGAAGGCAAAATATTACCAGGTGTTGTTTAGTAAAAAAGCAAGATTTGTAGCCTTTAATTTTCATACCTATAAAATAAAAAAAATGACCGTATCAGCGATACAGTCTTTTAAAAAAAGAAATGTTTTTTTAGAACCAACCGGAATCTTCTAATGTAAATGATGTGGTTCCAATCTCGTAACCATCTGCGAAAAGATATACATCATAGGTTCCCGGAAGCAGTTCTCCATCGTTATCATAGAAAATGCATAAATCGGTATCTTTACCATCGAAGTCAACAGGTCTTTTTGCCGAATAAACAACGAGTTTCTCATCAAGATCAAAAAGGTCTTCTTCCGATTTGGCAAGAATATAATCATCGGGCCCTGCAATTCGCATGTAAACGGTGCGCTCTCCGGCTTCAACAAGGACATTCTCTTTAATGGTAAAGCACACTTTTATTTTGGCTACTTTATTTACTTTTGTTTTCTCTTTTCCTCTATCGTTGAGGGGCATGGCATTCAGGTTCATGGTGCGCAAGACACTTGCTTTCTCAACTTTCGAAGACAGATCTTCGTTCTTCTCCGATAGCTCTTCGTTTTTCGAGATGGCTTCCTGCATTTCGCCTCTCACTTTTATATTTTCGGCTATCAGCTCTTTATTCATGGTGTTGAGTGAATCAATCTGCCTTACATAACTTTTTGCCACCTTTCTCATGGTTCCCAGTTCATCTTCAAGTTCCCTGATACGGGCAAAATTAGTCGCCTTAACCGTCTTAATTTCTGTGATGAGTTCATCAATTTTTTCCTGCTCGCTCAATAGCATGGCATTCAAAGTGTCATTATCAGTTTGAATGCTATCATAGGAGGAGCGCAATTCTTTCAGGTTCATCTCCAGCGTATCTTTTTCTGCTGTGAGATAGCTTTCGATTTCATCAGTGGTTTTTCTCTGATCAAGATAAAGCCAGGTAACCACTCCAAGCATAATAACAAGGAGGATCAGGATGAAGCTTTGTCCCTTTTTTGATTTTTTTGGTGGTACTGGTGCCTGGGGAGGCGGGGTTTGTTGATTATTCTGATTTGCATTTTTATTGTTCTCTTCCATGGTATTTTAGGGTTTAAATTTTTTGCAAATGTAATCGATTATTTCAAATCGGACAAAATCTAAGAATGTAAACGTTACTTTTTGCATTTTATTACTACTATTCTTCTTCCATTTCTGCCATCAGATAGTAGGCTCCTGCTGTTACAATATCATTTTCTAATAAAACAGACGGCGGATCGATTATTTCAACCCATTCACCCATAACTCCACCTCTCTTTACTTCAACATTGCGATATCCATCAGATGTTTTCATGAAAACATAAAATTTATCTTTCATTTGAGCCATTCCTGATGAGGGGATTATATAGGCCTGGTGGCTGTTGTATTGTATTTTTGCATTTACATACATTCCCGGTTTTAAAAATCCGTCTTTGTTGGATATCTTGCAATGCACAGTAATTGCCCGTTCTTCATCCTGAATTTTTTGTCCCAGTCTTAATACTTCTGAAATGTATGTTTTATCCGGGTTGTTTAACAATTCAATGGTGATTTTTTGTCCTGCAGCTATTTTAGATACATCTTTTTCATACACCTTGATGTGCGCATGCATGTAGCGAATGTCCATAATTTCATAAATAAATTCATTTTGCGCCACGTACTTTCCTCTGTTTGCATTTAGTTCTGTGATGTATCCATCAATGGGAGCTTTGATTTGAATACTGGAAACAAAATTTTCATTTTTTAGACTATTGGGATCTATGCCCAGCATTTCCAGTTGGGCTTTTAAGCTTTTGTAGTTGGCCACACTTTTCCAGTAATCGGCTTTGGCTTTTTGTAGTTTCTTTAATGAGGCTGCATTTTCAACACTTAATTCCCCCTGTCTTTTAAACTCCTGCTCCAGGTATTCTACTTCATGCATCGCTTCCATAAATTTTTGTTGAAGCATAATGTAGTCCGGGTGCTGCAATCTTGCGATCACGTCTCCTTTTTTTACGTAATCTCCCGGATAAATAAGGAGTTCCTCAACAAAACCACCTACAGGCGTGGATACTGTTGCAACATATTTTGGTGGCACTTCTATTTTTCCGGTCGCTTCAATGATGTTTGAGAATTCCCTTTCCTCCAAACGACCGATAGTAATATTGCCGTTTTTACTTTCTTCCTCTGAATATTGAGTGGTTCGTTCTTTCTTTTCATCAGTAGCTTCCTGTGTTAGTTCCTTTTTTTCTTTTTCAGTGCAGGAAGATGCGGTTAAGAAAAGGAGTGCTGCTATTAGGATTTTGGTTTTCATGGGGTCTGTTTTTATCATTATTTGGACATTTTTTCTAATTCAATGGCTTTGATGTTATAGTTTTTTAAGATTTCCAGAAAGGATAAATCAATTTCATTGGCTGCTTTGAGACTTTGAACAAGCTCGTAATATTCAATTTCTTCTTTCTCATAGTGCAGATAAGCTGTGCGTTTAATTAATTTTGACTTTTTCAGGGCGTTTTCATGATAATATTGCAATTCATTTTGCAGCGCATTTAATTCAAGCAAAATGTTTTCTTTTTCTGATTTATAGCTGAGCTTTTGTTCCTGCACCTGGTTTTGGCTTATTTCGGCAAGGATTTTAGCTTTTTGAACTTCCGATTGCCTGGGTATAAACCATAAAGGGAGACTTACGCCTACGCTCCATCCAGTAAAACCCTTTACCTGATCAATTTCCTGATTAAAATACCCGGCAGATATTTCCGGGAAATACAAGGCTTTTTCCAGTTTTACCTGGCGTTTCATTTCCTGGCTTTTTCCTTCGTAATAAGCAATCCGGGTGGGTGTTCCAGACTGATCTTTTTTGTTGATGCTATAGATCTGCAGGGAATCTTTTACCGGTACGATGGGGACATCTGTGAAGAGAAGTTTTTTTAAGGCATTCTCTTTCATAATTAGGAAGTGTTTTTCCCGTTGCAATTTGTTTTTTTCCTGGAAGTAGGAGGTTTCGGCTACCGTTTTTTCCAATAGGGATGATTCTCCCAGCTCATATTGTAAGCGGGCAATACCCAGAAATTTTTCGTAAAGGCTAACCTGTTCCTGGATAATTTTAATCCGGTTGATGCGGTAAAGCCATTCTGTATAAGCAATTTTCACCTCTGCAGAAAGTTGATTCTTCACGAGTTGAGCTTTGTAGCTACTGGTGTTGGCTTTGTCTTCCCAGAGTCTGGCCTCAACGAAGTGTGCAGGAATTGACCCTAAACCTTGTGTAATTTCAAAATTTTGATCAATAAGGGAGGAATTCATCTGTCCTTTTTGATAGATAAATTCTGTGGGACTTAATTGGAAGGCTCCTTTCTTTCCTGCTTTTGCATATTCCACTTCGAGCTTTGCGCTGGATACCCGGGGGTTGTTTTCCAGAGCCATTTGTACGGCTTCTTCCATGGAAATTTTTTGTACGTTTTCTTCATTTTGCGCCTGGATAAATCCTGGAATGAGGAGGCCAGCAATAAGAATGGCCATTGCTTTGGTTCTTATTCCCCGTTTTCTGTCCGGATTACTAAAGGTTTTATAAAGGATGGGTAGCATGATCATGGTTAAGAGTGTGCTGGTAATGATACCTCCGATGACGACTGTTGCGAGCGGCCTTTGAACTTCCGCCCCTTCGGAAACCGATATGGCCATGGGCAGAAAACCAAGAATATCTGTTGCAGCTGTCATCATTACCGGACGCAGTCGTGTTAGTGCGCCTTGCTTAACAATTTGATCGATGTCTTTCATGCCCTCTTTTTGCAGCTGATTGTAATAGCTGATTAAAACAATTCCATTGAGTACCGCTACCCCAAATAGTGCAATAAATCCAACGCCCGCAGAGATACTAAAGGGCATACCCCGGATCCACAAGGCGGCAATTCCGCCAACTGCAGAAAGGGGAACGGCGCTGAAAATCAGCAATGCATATTTAACAGAATTAAAGGTGAAGAACAATAAAACCAGGATAAGCAACAAGGCAATAGGGACGGCAATGATAAGCCTGGATTTGGCTTCTTTCAGGTTTTCAAACTGACCGGTATAGGTGGTGTAATATCCTGGTTTTAGGTTTAATTCTTCTTTTAATTTCTGATTGATTTCTTCCACCAGGCTTTCCACATCCCTGTTTCTGACATTGATCCCTATGGTGACTCTTCGTTTGGTATTATCCCGTGAGATTTGAATGGGGCCTTCGATGTATTTGTAGGTGGCTACTTCACTCATGGGAATCTGCTTGCCATCCGGTGTGCGGATAAATAATTTTTCCAGGGAGACATCTTTCCTGCTTTTTTCATTCAGCCTTACCACCAGGTCGAATTTTCTTTCACCTTCGAACACTACACCTGCATTAATTCCGGCAAAGGCGGTTCGAATGGTGTTATTTAAATCCTCTATATTAATTCCATAGCGGGCAATTTTCTTTCTATCAAACTTGATGACATATTGTGGTAATCCGGTGATCTGCTCTACTTTAATATCTGCCGCACCCGGTATGCCGGCAATGATGTCTGCTGCCTGGTTGGCCTGGTAAAAAAGTTCATCCAGATCCTCTCCATATATTTTTACTGCAATATCTGTTTTTACACCTGTCATCAGCTCGTTAAATCGCAGTTGGATGGGCTGGGTAAAGTCGAAAGAGGCAGCCGGAATAACCTCCAGGGCTTCTTTCATTTTATTGACCAGTTCCTCTTGTGAATCCGCACTAACCCAGTCGTCTTTATCCTTTAAAATGATCATGATATCTGCATCTTCCACAGCCATCGGGTCGGTGGGAACTTCTGCCGTTCCAATTTTAGAAACAACTTCCTTTACCTCGGGGAACTGATCCAGCAGTATTTTTTCTGCTTTTGTCGTAGTGGCAATGCTTTGCTGCAAAGAGCTTCCAGAAGGGATAGTCATCTGCATGGCCAAATCGCCTTCTTTTAATGTTGGAATAAATTCACCTCCTAAATAGGAAAATGACCAAATGCTAACAGCAAAGACAATTATTGTTATGGCGATGATGACGTTTTTAAAGCGCAGGGAAAATTCCAGTACGGGTTTATAAGTTAATTTCAAAAAATCGATGAAGCGATCGGAAATCGTTCTTTTGTGGACCACTTTTTTCTTTAAAAACAGGGAGCTTATCATAGGGACGTAGGTGATGGAAAGTATAAAAGCGCCAAAAATTGCAAACATGAAGGTTTGTGCCATTGGGCGGAAAGTTTTTCCTTCAATGCCTGTTAAAGTTAGGATGGGTACAAAAACAATAAGAATAATGAAGACCCCGAATGCGGCAGACTTGTAAATGCTGCTTGTGGATTTGGCTACATGGCTGTCCAGCTCTTTCTGGGTGAGCGTGACATTGTTGTAGTTCCGGTGGAGGTGGTAGATAATACTCTCCACAATAATTACGGCTCCATCAATTACAATTCCAAAGTCAATAGCCCCCAGGGACATCAGGTTGGCAGATACACCAAAGATATGCATCATAATGAAAGAAAAGAGCAGGGAGAGAGGAATAACGGAAGCGACGATAATTCCGGAACGTAAATTTCCCAGTAGGAGGACAAGAATAAAAATAACAATTAATCCGCCTTCGATGAGGTTTTTGGCCAGGGTGTTGGTGGTTTTTTTCACCAAAGCAGCCCGATCGAGATAGGGATGAATGTAAACCCCCTCCGGCAGGGATTCCTGCACCTGGGCAACCCTTTCTTTTACCTCGTTAATGACTTGTGAAGAGTTGGCCCCTTTGAGCATGAGTGTTATGCCACCCACAGCTTCTCCTTCACCGTCTTTGGTCATGGCTCCGAATCTTGGCGCTGTTCCAAATTTTACATCCCCCACATGTTTCATTAAAACAGGGGTGCCACGATGGTTTTTGATTACAATATTTTCAATGTCTTGCAGAGAATTGATCAAGCCTTCAGAGCGGATGTAAAAAGCATTCGGGCCTTTTTCAATGTAGCTGCCACCCGTATTCTCATTATTCTTTCTAAGCGCATCGGAAACTTCACTGATGGTAATATCCAGGGCTTTCATCTTTGCAGGATCAACTTCTACCATGTATTGCTTCAGGTAACCTCCAAAGCTGCTTATTTCTACGATACCATGAATTCCCGATAGCTGCCGTTTTACAATCCAGTCCTGTATTGTTCTTAAATCGGTGGGTGAATATTGTCCTTTATATTCAGGCTCTACTTCAAGCGTGTATTGAAATACTTCCCCCAGCCCTGTTGTAATGGGCAGCATTTCGGGCTTTCCAAGTCCTTCGGGTATTTCCCCGGAGGCAATTTGGATTTGTTCGTTGATCAACTGACGGGCATCCAAAATGGGTACTTTCTCTTTGAAAACCACAGTTATAACCGATAATCCGTACCGGGAAATGGAACGAATTTCTTGCACATCCATAATGTTCGCAAAACTGACCTCAAGGGGATAGGTAATAAATTTTTCCACCTCCTGGGGAGAAAGCGATGGAGAAACCGTGACTATCTGTACCTGGTTGTTTGTTATGTCCGGTACTGCATCTACCGGTATTTGCCGCATGGAATAGATACCGAAGCCAATGAGAACAAATACTAAAAAACCGATGATCGCTTTGTTCTTTATGGAAAACTCAATGATCTTATTAAACATATGCTGTGGTTGTTAGGGTTGAATAACTAAATGTATTAAAAATAATTGGCTTTTAGAAATATAATTAGTATTCGACAATATAAGATCAAAGAAGTTCAATCCAGGAACACAAGGTATAAGCATAAATTCTTCGTTTATTGTAAAAATTCAGAAGGGATGGGTGCTTTAAAGAAAAACCCGGATGATTTTTAAATCAAACCGGGAGAAAAACAGATGGTTCAAAAGATATTTTATTACATAGCCAAAACAGCAATA
>CAYVSF010000010.1:0-19229 GCA_964453775.1 uncultured Bacteroidales bacterium | reverse complement strand
ACTTTCCACTTCTGGAATGGGACGAGGAAGAGCAACGCTATTTTGCCATGCATCACCCATTTACCGCTCCAAAAGATGAAGATCTGGAGTACTTTGAAACGGATCCCGGTAAGATGAGAGCAAATGCCTACGATTTTGTTATTAACGGAGTTGAAATAGGTGGCGGCTCAATTCGTATTCATAAAAGGAATGTTCAGCAAAAGATGTTTAAAGCGCTTGGAATATACGAAGAAGAAGCCAATGAGAAGTTTGGATTTTTACTCGATGCTTTCCGCTACGGTGCTCCACCGCATGGAGGAATTGCCTTTGGATTTGATCGCTGGTGTGCTGTCTTTGGCGGTTCTGAAAGTATTAGAGACTATATTGCATTCCCTAAAAATAATGCCGGAAGAGATGTTATGATTGATTCTCCATCTTCCGTAAGCGAAAATCAACTGGATGAATTGAATTTGAAATTAAAAGAAATCAAAAAAGAGGATTAATACTATTTTTATACACATAAAAGCTTTGGTGGAAATACTTCTTGCTGCCAAAGCTTTTTTTAGGACATTTTTTCCATAATATCAACAAAAACGGGTTAATTAATTGAGAATCATTACAAATAGTGAAAAAGTTGAAGATATTGTTGAAAACTTTGGTATGATTTTAGTTTGTATAGCAGTGAAAGGGTTGTATTTTTCGACCATCAAACCTAATCTATTATTTTTATGTTAAAAGTAAGCAGAGTGCACAACAGTTACATGGTGTCATTCGTCAATCTAAAAAAATTCAATATTATTGTTGCCCAGGAACTTTTGGAACAACTTGAAGTCCTGGTTAAACAAAAGGGTGCAGTGTTGAATTTAAATATGGAAGGTATTGTTTTTATAGATAGTGCAGGATTTGAAGCTTTGTTAAAACTACATAGGACGGCTGTTGCTAATGAAGCTTCTGTGCGATTATTAAATTTGAGCGACGAAGCACAAGAAGTAATCGAGCTGGTTGAACTCGATAAGGTTGTTGAAATAGCTTAATGGATTAACATCCGCATTTCGACGGATGTTTTTTATGAAGCTTCTTCATGCAATTCTTCCCAGTATTCCAATGCCCTTCTGGTATGTGGAATTACTATAGTACCGCCCACAAGATTAGCAACCGAGAAAATTTCATACATTTCTTCACTGGTAACGCCTAACTCATGGCACTTGTCCAGATGATAACGAATGCAGTCATCGCAACGCAATACCATCGAGGTTGCCAACCCGAGCATTTCCTTCACTTTAGAAGATAAGGCGCCCTCCATATAAGTGTTCGTGTCCAGATTAAAAATTCTTTTTATGACTTTATTATCTGTTTCTAACAATTTTTTGTTCATTTTTTCGCGATAATCACGAAATTCATTGATCATTTCACTCATTTTTTTGGATTTTTAATTATTCAACCGCCTCACCAATAAGGGTGGCGGAGGTGCAATCGTTTATCGTAACATCAACATAGTCTCCCACTTTATAGTTTTTCCGGGGGAATACAACCACTTTGTTTTGCGAGTTCCTGCCAAATAATTGTTCGTTGGACTTTTTTGAAATCCCTTCCACCAAAACCTCAAAATTCTTCCCAATATCTTCCTCTTTACTTCTGGCAGAAAGTTCATTTTGTAAATCAATTATTTCTGTTAATCTTTTTACTTTAATATTTTCCGGCACATCATCCTGCATCTTTCTTGCAGCTTTGGTGTTGGGTCTTTCCGAATATTTAAACATAAAAGCAAAATCGTAATTTACCCATCGCATCAGGGATAATGTATCCTGATGTTCGTCTTCTGATTCTCCGCAGAATCCGGTCATAATATCAGTGGATATGGAACAATTCGGTAAGATTTTTCGGATGGCACGAATTCTATCCATGTACCAGTCACGGGTATAACCACGATTCATTCGTTCCAGAACCGTGGTGCTTCCCGATTGGGCCGGCAGGTGGATGTGGTTGCAAATGTTGGTGTACATAGCCATGGTATAAAGTAAATCATCCGACAGGTCTTTCGGATGGGAAGTGCTAAACCGCACCCTTAATTTGGGATCTATCTTGGCCACCATTTCAAGAAGGTTTGCAAAGCTTATTTCTTCATCTTTCCAATAATATGAATCTACATTTTGTCCCAGCAAGGTAACCTCTTTGTATCCATTTTTATAAAGCTCTTTTACTTCACGAACAATGGTATGTGGGTTTCTGCTGCGTTCTCCACCGCGCACATAAGGCACGATGCAATACGAGCACATATTATTGCATCCCCTCATGATGGATACAAAAGATGAAACATGGTTCTTGTCCAACCTTACCGGACTGATATCGGCATAAGTTTCTTCTCGCGACAGGAGTACGTTTACAGATTTTTGTCCTCCTTCTACAGTGTCTATTATTTCAGGCAGGTTGCGATAGGCATCGGGGCCAACTACCATATCTACCGATTTTTCCTCATCCAGTAGTTTTTCTTTTAACCGCTCTGCCATACAGCCAATAACTCCAACTATTAACTCAGGTCGTTTCTTTTTTTCCTGCCTGAAAATATTTAACCGGCCCCAAACGCGCTGCTCTGCATTTTCGCGAATAGAGCAGGTGTTTACCAATATTAAATCGGCCTCATGCATGTTCTCGGTTACGCTATATCCCTTATCCCGTAAAATTGAAGCTACTACTTCACTGTCTGCCACGTTCATCTGGCATCCGTAAGTTTCTATGTATAATCTTTGACCCTGTCTTTTATCTTTAGGTGCTTGTATCTTATTGTTACTCATTTCGCTTTTTTATTATTTGTGCAAATTTATGCATCCTGAATAAATCTACCAAGCAATTCTTTTTTGATGAAGCTAAGTGGCTTCCAGCTAGATGTTTGCATTTTTATCTTGTTTTTGCTGGGTTCTTTTATTGTATGAATTGCAAAATAAAGGGTACAAACATTCCCTTGAAAGGGATAACAGCAGAAAATCTTTCATTTTAGGTATTGATACTTTTATAAAGGGTATTCGTGCATTGCTTTTTCTTTTAATTCGGGCTATGCTGATTTTTGATGTGAAGATTCGAAACCTCAAAATCGCGATCAATTTCAGTTAGCGCATTTTGGTGTGTTCATAAAATTAAATTTTTAAAAATCAGACATGAAATGTCCATGTTTTCAGATACCAACCCGAATGATTGTAGTTCAATATCATGGACATTCCATGTGACCATCTAAAAACAAATTAAAAACAAATGAAAAAATCAGCATTAATTTTAGGAATGGTTTTTCTTTCCATTTTAGGGGTTGCGAAAGAAAACAAAACAAGCAATGAGGCAAAAAAAAAGAAATTTAAAATTTACGGCAAGGTAGTTGAATTGTCTACCGGCGAAGCAGTTGAATATGCCAATATTGTTCTGCTAAATGCTACCGACTCGAGCCTGGTTGGAGGAACTATAAGTGCAGAAGATGGTAGGTTCGAGCTTGGAACAATGCCACAGGGTAAGTATATTCTTTCTGCTAATTTTATTGGTTATCAAAAAGAATTTATTTCTGATATTCAGTTAACCCGGAGCAATAAGCAGGTAGACGTTGGGGTTATTCAACTTCAGCGTGCTGCTGAATCCATAGAGAGTGTAAAAGTAGTTGGAGAAAAATCCTATCTAAGCTATAAGCCCGATAAGAAAGTGATTAATGTGAGCCAACATATGAATGCAGCCGGCGGGACCGTAGTTGACGTTCTTGAAAATACTCCTTCTGTTGCTGTAGATGCCGAGGGGAATGTGTCTCTGCGCGGCAGTCAGAGTTTTACTGTATTAATCGACGGAAGACCTTCACCCATGAGTGGAAGCGATATTTTACAGCAATTGCCAGCCAGTTCAATTGAAAGTATCGAAATAATAACGAATCCTTCTGCAAAATATGATCCTGATGGTGTGGCAGGAATTATAAACCTGGTGTTGAAGAAAAATAAAAAGTCGGGTTTCAATGCTATGATAAATACCACAGCTGGAACAGCTGGTAAATATGCAGGAGATATTCAAATGAATTACCGGAATAAAAAATTGAATGTCTTTGGTGGAATTGATTATAACAATCGTTCCTATTACATAGAGAATGATATGGAGCGTATAACATTTGGCCCTGACACCAATAATATCCTAATTTCAAAAATGGAGCAGGATATGCAAAACAAATCCCTGATGGGGAATCTGGGTTTGGATTATACCCTCTCTGATCGGGATGCTATATCTTGGTCAATGCGTGCTTCAGACATGAATTTTGGAAGAGATTTTAATTCAAAATACCATCAATTTGATCAACCGTATTCGTATGATACTTATAGTTTAAACAAAAATGATTTTGGAATAGATGGAGGATATCTCACCTCCAATTTAAATCATCAGCATAAATTTAATGAATCAGGTCATGAATTAAGCACCAATATTTTTTATGCCCTATGGTCCGGTGAGCAAAAGAACAACCAGACTTCATACTTAACAGATAGTAACTGGGAAATATTCACAGCAGATCCGGATTTAATGCGTAGTCTGGAAGAAACCCGCCGTAGAGAATATCGTGTAAAATCGGATTATACCCTGCCTTTTAAAGGCAATTCTAAACTGGAGGCAGGAGTTCAGGGACGTTTCGAACGCGAAGAGGGAGACTTTATTATGGAAAGCTATAATGATTTGTCCGATACCTGGGATGCCAATAATCTCTTTACAAGTGATTTGGATTATTCACGCTCGATTCTTAGTGCTTATGCTACATACAGTGGTGTTTTAAAGGGATTTAATTATCAATTGGGGGTAAGAGGTGAATATACAGATAGACTTATTCATCAAAATACCAGCAATGAAAAGTATACGATCGATCGCTTAGATTATTTTCCAAGTGCGCATATCTCCAGACAAATGCCCAAAAATCAGCAACTTCAAATTAGCTATAGCAGAAGGATTAATCGCCCCGGTCGGTTTCATTTGAACCCGTCACCGATGTTTTCCGACGATTATTCACTTCAATACGGGAATCCTGATTTGAATCCCGAATATATAGATTCTTATGAGCTGAATTATCATAATCGCATTAATGCTTCTTTCCTTGCAGTGGAGTTTTATTACAGGAAAACGAAAAATGGTATCGAACGAATTTTTGAAAATGTTGAAGGTGATCTACTGGGAGTAAGTTTTGATAATGTGAGTAAAAAAGAAAATTTAGGCCTTGAAGTAATGGGAAATGTGGCTGTTAGTAAATGGCTTCGAATAAATGCAAGTTCCAATATCTTCCAAAACAGCATCAAAGGAGTTATTGATGGTGAATCTGTGGATCAATCGGATCTAAACTGGAATGCAAGGTTGAATGGAAGCATTAAAGTATTCCCCCTTACACGTTTGCAAGTTACTGCTTTTTACAATGGACCAACCACTATGGCACAAGGAGAAATTGACCCTTATTTTTTTACTTCACTGGCTGTTCGACAAGACTTGTTTAAGCGAAAAGCCACCTTGGTCTTGCAAATGAGAGATCCTTTGGGGATGATGAAGATGAATATGAAAACCAGAACAGAGACATTTGCGCTCAATACCGAAATTCTTCCCGAAACACAGGTATTAACTCTTACTTTAAGTTATAAGATCAATAATTATCAAAGACGCAGGCAACAGGAAGAGGAATTAGAGATGAATTTCGATAACAGCACTTTCTAAGTTTTATAAGATTTCCAGGAAGGTTGTGTTATTTAGCACGACCTTTTTTGAAATAATTTTTTAATAAATTTACAATTGACTATTTTTACGGCTCTAAACAAAATTAATAGCATATGGCCGGACATAGTAAATGGGCAAATATAAAGCACAGGAAAGGAGCACAGGACGCGAAGCGTGCAAAGATGTTCTCAAGAATTTCAAAAGAAATTACCATTGCAGTGAAAGAAAGCGGCGAAGATATTGAATCCAATCCTCGTTTGCGTTTGGCAATACAAAATGCCAAAGGTGTTAATATGCCGAAAGACAATATAGAACGCGCTATTAGCCGTGCAACTACAGATGAGGCAACACTTGAAGAGGCAACTTTTGAAGGATATTCACCTGGTGGCGTGGCAATATTTGTCGAATGTCTTACGGACAATAATAACAGGACAGTTAGCAGCATCAGGTCTATATTCAATAAGTATGGTGGTTCACTTGGGAAAAACGGCTCACTTAGCTTTATCTTCGATACGAAAGGCGTTTTTACAATAAAACGGAAAGAAGATTTGGATATGGATGAATTCGAACTGGAAGTTATTGATGCAGGTGCTGAAGATATTGATTTGGATGATGATTTGATTACCATTACCACAGCTAAAGAAGACTTTGGAAACATGCAAAAGAAGCTGGACGAGATGGGGATAGAAGCAGAAAATGCAGGATTGCAGCGTTTGCCCAACAACACTAAAGAATTGGGTGTCGATGATGCCATGAAAGTGTTAAAGATGATTGAGGTATTTGAAGATGATGACGATGTTCAGAATGTATACCACAATATGGAACTCACTGAAGACATTGAAAAAGCAATGCAATAAATGTATCTTTAAATAGTTTATGATAGCGGCAGATTGCCGCTATTTTTTTACATTAGCTAATTAAATTTAATCTCACCTCATGAATGTGAAACGTATAATTATCATTTTTTTATTGTTCCCTTTTTTGTCCTCTTGTCTTACAAAAGAGAGTGTTGAAATTGGAGATATTCAAGAGCTGCAAATTGATGCTGTGGAAAGGAACACTGTTTATATGAGAATTTCTTTACCCATAGAAAACCCTAATAAGTATAAAATTTCAATAGAAGAAATTCATCTCGATTTCAGTTTGGATGATGATCATCTGGGGACTTTATCTAGCAATAAAAAGATTGAAATACCAGCCCAAAGTAAAGAATTACACCAATTTGAAATGGAATTGGAACTGAAAAATGCTTTTTTAGGGGCACTTAGTTTAGTACAGCAATTTAGCAAGAAAAATGCAGAGGTAAATATTGAAGGATGGGTTAATGCAAAAGCTTTACTCGTTCGAAAAAAGATACCTGTTAGCAAGTCGCAATCCTACGATTGGAGCGATATCGAAAACTAAGCGTAAAAATAACTGTAACCTTTCCTTAATTTTGATTAATTTTGAGCGGAATTTGTAACTATAAAAGTCATTGCCGTGAAAAAGTCAGGTCTTTTGTTTTTGTTCTTTCTACTGTTCCTTTGTCCTTTTACCAGGGCACAATCGGCAATAAGTTTATCAGAAGATGTTTTTATGGCCCTTCAACAAACCAACAATGGAGAAGGTAAGGTCCTGATTCACCAGGATCCCCGCATCTCAGAATTGGTAAATCGCCATATCTTAAGAAATAAGAGAAGCGGTGGAATTGATGGGTATAGAATACGAATTTTTTCTGATATTGGCCCCAGAGCCCGCCAGGCATCGGATGAAACAAAAGCCAGGTTTTTTGAGATATTTCCCGAAATTGATATATACAGGGAATATGACAGTCCCTACTTTAAAGTTTATGTGGGAGATTATCGAACAAAAAACGAGGCCATTAAAGATTTTAAGCGAATTAGGCGATATTTCCCAGCAGCTTTTATTGTTCCTGATAAAATAAACTATCCTGATTTTGAGAATGAGTAAAACATGCATGTCATTGATACGAAAGAATTAATAGCAATCTCCCGGGAAATCCGTAAGGATGTGCTGGTTAGTCTTGCTGAAGCAGGCTCCGGGCATTTGGGCGGCTCCCTGGGGCTAGCAGATGTGTTTACAGTTCTATACTTTTCCATTTTAAATCAGGATCCTCAAAAGCCCGAATGGCCGGAGAGAGACCGTATGATTCTCTCGATTGGGCATGTTGCTCCCGTGTTTTATAGTGCCTTGGCTAATGCAGGATATTTCCCGCGCAAGGAACTTTTGACCTTAAGAAAATTGGGATCCCGTTTGCAGGGGCATCCGGGGCGCGAACATGGATTGCCGGGGATTGAACTGTCTGCAGGTTCTTTGGGACAGGGATTGTCTGTGGCTGTGGGACTGGCACTTTCTGCTAAGATAGACAAAGCAAACTGGAAGGTATATCCGGTTTTGGGAGATGGAGAACTACAGGAAGGTGCTGTTTGGGAAGCTGCAATGAGTGCCTCGCATCATAAACTGGGTAACATTATTGCTACTGTAGATAGAAATTATGTTCAAATCGATGGGAAAAATGGTGATGTGATGGAGCTGGAGCCATTAAAAAGTAAATTTGAGGCGTTTGGATGGAGTGTGCTGCAATGTAACGGAAATGATATTCAGGAACTCATCGAGACATACGAGGAGGCAAAATCAATTCCTAAATACCCCAAGCTTATTCTGGCAGAAACAAAAATGGGGAAAGGGGTTAAAAGCATCGAGGATGATTATACCTGGCATGGAAAACCACCGGGAAAAGATCAATTGCAGGGTTTTTTAAACGAACTGAAAGACTATTATAATAAATTGGAAATCAAAACACAGGCATGAATTATCAACTCCGGGAAATGAAACCTACCCGTTTGGGCTTTGGTGAAGGGCTTAAAGCTTTAGGAGATCTTCATCAGGAGGTTGTTGCCCTTGGCGCTGATATTACCGGGTCTGTAAATGTAAACTTATTTAAGGAGGCTCATCCTGATCGATTTTTTTCCATTGGAATTGCAGAACAAAATTTGATGGGTGTTGCAGCCGGGCTTGCACTTGGAGGAAAAATTCCTTTTGCTGCTACCTATGGTGTGTTTTCTGCTATGCGCACAACCGATCAGATCAGAATATCCGTATGTTATAATAATCTTGCTGTAAAGATAGGAGGAGCACATGCCGGTATTTCTGTAGGGTCCGATGGAGCAACACACCAGGCTTTGGAAGATATTGCCATAATGCGCGTGATGCCAAATATGACAGTGCTATCTCCATGTGATGCAACACAGGCAAAAATTGCAACAATGGCTTCGGTAGAGCAGGTGCCTGGTCCTGCTTATATTCGATTCGGGAGAGAGTCCATGCCCGATTTTACATCTCCGAAGCAGGAATTTAAGGTGGGCAAAGGCCAGTTGATGAGGAATGGCTCGGATGTGACTATTATTGCAACCGGGCATTTGGTCTGGGAGGCGATGAAGGCCGCTGAAAAACTTAGCAAAGACGGGCTTGATGCTCGTGTGGTAAATATACATACCATAAAACCGATTGACAGAGATATTATTCTGAAAGCAGCCCGGGAAACAGGGGCTTTGGTTACTGCCGAGGAGCATCAGATAAATGGAGGGCTGGGGAGTGCTGTTGCTGAAGTGTTGGTTAGGCAAAAACCTGTTCCCATGGAAATGATTGGAATGAATGACCAATTTGGAGAATCGGGAAGTCCCGAAGAGCTGATGGACAAGTACGGCTTCAGATCAGAAAATATTATATCGAAAATACATAAGGTACTCATAAGAAAAAATACGAAATAAAGACAATGAGCGATCAAATTAAACATGAATGCGGGATTGCGTTAATCAGGCTGTTGAAGCCTCTGGAGTATTACAAGGCAAAATATGGAAGTTGGTCCTATGGTTTCAATAAGCTTTATCTCTTAATGGAGAAGCAACATAATAGGGGGCAGGATGGAGCCGGTCTTGCTACCTTAAAATTAAATATGACACCGGGCCAGAAATATATCAACCGTTTTCGCTCCAATGGGGGCAGCCCTATTAAAGAAGTGTTTGATAGTATCAATGCCATTCATCAGCAATACCATAATGGAGAAAACGAATTGATTGAAGACCCGTCCTGGGCAAAGGAGCATCTGCCCGAGGCTGCCGAGATATATCTGGGGCACTTGCGATATGGAACGTTTGGAAGAAATAATATCGAATATGTACATCCCGTAATGCGTGAAAATAACTGGAAGTCAAGAAACCTTGTGCTTGCCGGGAATTTTAACATGACGAATGTGGATGAGCTTTTTAAAGTTTTGATTGATCTGGGACAACATCCCAAGGATTATACCGATACCGTTACCGTATTGGAAAAGGTTGGGCATTTCCTAGACGAAGAAAACCAGTTGCTTTTTAGACAATACAAGAATGATGGTCATCCCAATAAAGAAATATCCGATCTAATTGAAAACAACATAAGCATTGCTAAAGTCCTTCAGGAGGCAAGTAAAGATTGGGATGGTGGATATGTTATTGCAGGAGTCCTGGGGCATGGAGATACTTTTGTAGCACGGGATCCATGGGGTATTCGACCTGCTTACTATTACAAAGATGAAGAGATTGTTGTCGTGGCATCGGAAAGGCCTGTTATACAAACCGTTATGAATGTTGATGCTTCAACGGTAACGGAGATTAATCCTGGAGAAGCTTTGATTATAAAGAAAAATGGGGAAGTGAATACGCCTGAAATCAGAATTCCACAGGAACGTCGTTCCTGCTCATTTGAACGAATTTATTTTAGCCGGGGTAGTGATATAGATATTTACCAGGAGCGAAAAATGCTGGGACGATTGCTAACCCCTGAGATTTTGGAGGCTGTGGACAACGACATCGAAAACTCGGTGTTCTCTTTTATTCCCAATACTGCAGAAACTGCCTTTTATGGGATGATAGACGGGTTAAAAACTTATCGCTTGCAGGAGCAAAAGAAAGAGATTTTTAAACTTGGAGATGCGCTGGATGAGGAAAAGTTTGATGCTATCATGAACAAAGCCATCAGGGTTGAAAAAATAGCAGTGAAAGATATTAAGCTGCGGACATTTATATCGCAGGAGAAAGGGAGGAAAGATTTGGTCGGCCATGTTTACGATATCACCTATGGAACCGTTAGAAAAGATAAGGATAACCTGGTGATTATTGATGATTCTATTGTTCGTGGTACAACCCTTCGCGAAAGTATTCTTCGGATTTTGGATCGCCTGAATCCGAAAAAGATAGTGGTGGTTTCGTCTTCTCCGCAGATACGCTATCCTGATTGCTATGGCATTGATATGGCCAAAATGGGAGATTTCGTGGCCTTCCGGGCCGCCATAGCCTTGCTAAAAGAAACCGGGAAAGATCATGTAATTAATGAAGTTTATAAAAAGGCCAAAGCGCAGGAAAATTTACCCAAAGAGCAGATTGTAAATTATGTCAAAGAAATATACAAACCCTTTGACAGTAAACAGATATCGGCGAAAATTTCAGAATTGTTAACGGCAAAGGATATCAAAGCAAAAGTCGAAATTGTATACCAGTCTATTGAAAATCTGCATAAAGCCTGTCCTAATGATACCGGGGATTGGTATTTTACAGGAAATTATCCCACACCGGGCGGGAATAAGGTTGTGAATAAAGCTTTCATTAATTTTATCGAGGGGAAAAACCTAAGAGCTTATTAGCAGATTTAACGGGAATGGATTAAAAAACCCGGATACTGTCTATGTATCCGGGTTTTTGGATAATCTTGTATTGTTACTTTTTTTCTTTTTCCCTGATATAAGTCTCTATATGTCGTTCGACCTTCTGTGGATATACGTCTGCAATAGTAATCATAATCCCTGTTTCTTCAACTCCACCAAAAGCATGGTTGGTAGCCGTTCCGAATACTTTCATTGAAGAGGAAAGATTCATATAGGCATTAATTAGGGGCGGAATATTTTCATTTAACTGGCGAACCTGTTGAGAAAGTACTTTATAATCGGCTTTAAAATCATTGTTTGTAAATACCTTTTCTATTTTTTCCAGTTTTTCTCCAAGTTCAAGTGGTTCATTTGGTCGCACAAGCTGGTCCTTATCAGGAAAATACTTTTGGAGAAAGGCCATTATTAAATTTCTTGCTTTGGGGTTGAAGTGCTTGTACATAGTAACTTTTCCAAAAAAATATTTAATTTCCGGATTTTCAATAACCAGCGCTCCCAGTCCATCCCATAAATTATCCAGGGCATAAAGTGCTTTCCTTCCGGGGTTTGTAGATTGGAAGTTGGGTTGTATAAACGAACGTCCCAATTCTATCATATACGGGAAGTAGTTTTTTTTAAATTCCTCCGAGAAATGGAACATTTTGGCAGTGGCCACATGTTCCGGATGAGAATCGCCGTGGCATTTATGAAAACGGTAGCCTCCCATAATTTCCTTTTCTTCAGGATCCCATACAATAAGTTGCTTGTAAGGATCTTCTGCTGTATCGTAATCATCAATATCAGCATCTTTCCCTGTGCCACCTCCTGCCTGGCGAAAAGCGATTTCACGTAAACGTCCAATTTCCAACATGGTATTTGGTGCATTGTGGTGGGTGATGACAAATACCAGATTGTTTCCATTGTTGGTGTGTCTTAAAAGCTTATCGTCAGTAAGTTCCTTTTCTATTTTTTCCTTAGATATTGGATCTATTAAATCTTTCATTGGTGAAATCATTTAAAGTAAAAAACTGCGAATATAGAAAAATTAGATGGTTTCCTCGAATGGTTTTTTTTCTCCTTCAGCTAACTTGTAGATATAGTCTTTTACGAGTGCAGCCCATTCTTTAGGATTTCTTTCTTTAGAGAAAGTATGGTAAGAAATAGCTGGACCAAATGTAAGTGTCAGATTTTTGCTTTGTTGTTTAAACATTTCATTTACAAGATAAAACATCTCAATATTTGTTTTAATACCCAGGTTTTTTCTGATATTTGCCAGGTTATAAAAGAAATTGGAGTTTTCACCATCAATGTGCACGGGAATAACATCCCTTTTGTGTTTTACTGCTTTAGTGATAAAACTTTTTTTCCATTCTAAATCACAGACCTCCCCTTTTGTTTTTCTTGAACATAATCCCGCAGGGAAGTTTAGAATTTGTTCGTCCGAAGCATAGGTTTTTTCTATCTTTCTTACATACTCAACGGATTGCTTCCCATGTTTGTTCACAGGTAAAAATACAGGTTCCAGCATTTCAATGTTCATAAGAATATCATTCACCAAAAACTGTAAGTTGGGGAACCTTTTTCCAATAACATGGGCAAATACCAAACCATCTAAACCTCCCAGTGGATGATTGGCAACAAAAATGTTTCTCCCTTTATCAGGAATGTTTTCTTCGTTGATAAGGTTGATTTTTAAATCGAAGTATTCAATCACGGCTTCTATGAAATCCAGACCCATTTTATCGCCATGAATCCTTAAAAATGAGTTGATTTCATCCTGATGAATAATTCGTTTTAAATAGTTGTAAATAAAGCCAGGAATCAACCTGGCAGCTTTCGGGTTTTTTTCGTGAAAGACTTCCTTAATGTCAATTTTCTCAAGGCTCATGCTCTGCTCAATTCTGTTGGAATCCAAAAATACAAAAAAATATTTGAATATGCTCAAGTAGCCTATAATTCTAAGATTCAAGGTTTGTTGTTAGTTGCAGGGGGCAAAAGTTATCAACAATGTGGCAAAAAATGGGGGAAAGTGGTGAAAAGTGGGAATATTTTGTATATTTTTACAAGATAAAGCATGTTTGTATTATGACCACATTCATAGGCGATTATAACTGTAAGATGGATTCCAAAGGAAGAGTAACCTTCCCGGCATCCTTCATAAAGCAGATGGATACTGCTTTGCAGACGCACTTTGTGGTAAAGAAAGACATTTTTGAGGAATGTCTTGTTTTGTTCCCCATGGATGAGTGGGAGCGACAAAACCAATTGATACGCAGCAAAATTAATCCTTATAATAAAGAACATAATAAGTTTTTAAGGAATTTTTACCGGGGATCTGCAGAGTTAGCCCTGGATGGGAATAACCGACTCTTACTGCCTCGCCGTTTATTAGATTTGATTTCAGCTTCGAAAGAAGTGGTCATGGCTGGTCAGGCGGGGAAGATTGAAATTTGGTCTGCAGAGAAGTATCATCAAATGGAAGAGGATGAGGCAGACTTTGCTGCCCTTGCCGAAAAAATTATGGGTGGTTCGTTGAACGATCAAAGCGAACAGTAATGACATACCATACGCCCGTTTTACTCAAGGAAAGTATTGATGGTCTGGCGATACAGCCGGATGGGGTATATGCCGACCTAACTCTTGGGGGAGGAGGGCACTCGGCGGAGATATTGAAGAACCTGGAAAATGGTCGTTTACTGGCTTTTGATCAGGATGCGGATGCAGCAAAAAATTGTATTGATGATGAGCGTTTTGTGTTCGTGCATCACAATTACCGCTACTTAAAGAACTTTTTAAAATACCACAAAGCGATGCCTGTAGATGGTATTTTGGCCGATTTGGGAGTTTCTTCCCATCATTTTGATACGGCTGAGCGTGGTTTTTCATTCATGCAGAATGCTGATCTGGATATGAGAATGAACCAAAGCAGTAAGCTTACAGCAAAGGAGATTGTGAATGATTATACAGGGGCGGATCTTGCAAATGTGTTTTGGCAGTATGGCGAAATTAGGTCCTCCAGAAGAATTGCCGGTTTTATTGTTAAAGCCAGGGAGAAGAAGAAAATTGAAACAGTGGATGAATTAATAGCGGCAATTCATGAGGCACTGCCCAA
This sequence comes from uncultured Bacteroidales bacterium, assembly GCA_964453775.1. Classification (GTDB taxonomy): domain Bacteria; phylum Bacteroidota; class Bacteroidia; order Bacteroidales; family UBA12077; genus CAYVSF01. The sequence goes on along the minus strand of CAYVSF010000010.1, from coordinate 4,761 downwards.
AAATCAGGAGAATAAGATTTTGGCAAAGATTTTTCAGGCCTTAAGAATTGCGGTAAACCAGGAAATGGAGGCATTAAAAGCAATGCTTGAGCAAACAGTTGAAGTATTGAAGCCGGGAGGCCGCCTGGTGGTTATTGCATACCATTCGCTTGAAGACAGGCTGGTGAAGAATTTTATGCGTTCTGGAAATTTTGAAGGGAAAATTAAAAAAGATTGGTATGGTAAACCAGAGGTTCCCTTTCGGCTGATAAATAAGAAGATTATCACTCCGGATGAGGAGGAACTCAAAAGAAACCCTCGTTCGAGAAGTGCTAAACTTAGAATAGCAGAAAAGCTATGAGGAGAAAGAAGAAGAATATTGAGTTCATTGATGACAGGCAGGAGCGCAAAGAGCTTGCAATCGGATCTGTGCGTGATCTTTTGGATGGGTCTTTTTTGAATGAATTTGTGGTGAAGCAAATTCCTTACATCCTGTTTATTACTATGCTTGCCTTCGTTTATATAGGGAATCGATATCGGACTGAAAAAATAGTAAGAAAGACCATTGATCTACAAAAAGAATTGAGCGAATTACGGGCAGAAGCAATTACCACTTCCTCCGAACTAATGTTTATCAGTAAGCAGTCGGAAGTGGTTAAGATGGTGGAAGAACAGGGACTCGAGTTGAAAGAGTCTGTTGAACCACCTATGAAAATTGTAATAACAGACGAGTAAGATATTGTTATGGCAGTAAAGAAAGATGAAATAACATGGAGGGTTGGCGTCATATACGTAATGATGCTGCTTCTTGCTGTTATGATATTTGTGAAAATTATAATGATTCAGTTTGTTCAGGGGAATGAGTATAAATCAAAAGCAGAACAGCTAACCTTAAAAGATATTACCATAGAGGCGAACCGTGGAGATATTTATGCGGCTGATGGTCGTTTGCTTTCTACCTCCATTCCTTACTACGAAATAAGAATGGATACCAGGAGCACGGGAATGGAGCCGGGTGTATTTGCCACAAAGGTAGATTCGCTTGCCATTTGTCTTTCTTCCCTGTTTAGGGACAAATCAGCTCTGGACTACAAAAATGAATTAATTGCCGCCCGTAGACGGGGGGAGCGATTTTACCTTATAAAAAGGAGAGTGAACTATAACGAACTTAAGAAGTTAAAGCAATTTCCATTATTTCGCCTTGGTCAGTTTAAAGGCGGTTTTATCGTGTTGCAAAATAATACGCGTATTCAACCCCATGTTGATTTAGCCTCAAGAACTATTGGCCGCACTACTAAGAGTGAAGAAGGGAATGTGGTAGGCATTGAGGGTGCTTACGATAATGAATTACGGGGTGTAGAGGGTGTGCGCCTGATGCAAAAAATAAGCGGGAATGTTTGGATGCCCGTGAATGATGGGAATGAAGTGAATCCCAAAGACGGGAAGGACGTGGTGACTACCATTGATGTAGACATACAGGACGTGGCAGAAAACGCCTTGCGAAAACAATTAAAAAAACATGAAGCTCATCATGGAACAGCTGTCCTAATGGAAGTTTCCACAGGAGAAATAAAAGCTATTGCAAACCTGGAGCGCATTAGTGACGGTAGCTATAAAGAAACTTATAATTATGCCGTAGGTGAAAGTACAGAGCCCGGTTCTACTTTTAAACTGGCTTCTCTTATTGCAATGCTGGAAGATGGCTATGTTTCTCTCGATGATACTGTAGATACCGGAGAGGGTGTTTTTGAAATTGAAGATCATAAACTTTACGATTCGAAGAAAGGCGGGCATGGAGTGCTTTCTGTAAAAGAAGTTTTTGAGGTTTCTTCAAATGTGGGTGTTGCCAGTCTAACCAATCGATACTATAAAGGAAGAGAAGAAAAATTTCTGAACAGGTTGTACCAGTTGAACCTGAATAAAAAGCTGAGTCTTGAAATAAGGGGAGAAGGAACACCAGATATCAAATATAAGGGGGATAAATTATGGTCGGGTTTGTCGCTTACAATGATGTCCATTGGATACGAAGTGCGTTTAACCCCATTGCAAACCCTTACTTTATACAATGCTGTGGCTAATGATGGTGAAATGGTGAAACCCAAATTTGTGAAATCACTTAAATATCATGGGGAAGAAGTGGAGCGTTTTGATACCGAGGTGATAAACCCAATGATTTGCTCGAGGAATACGCTTAAAAAGGTTCATGAGGTGCTGGAAGGGGTCGTTGAAAATGGAACTGCCAAAAATTTGAAGAATAATAATTATAAAATAGCAGGAAAGACAGGAACAGCTCAGATAGCCGATAAAAAATACGGATATCGGAATAAGTCTGAAATTAACTACCAGGCTTCATTTGTGGGCTATTTTCCTGCAGATAATCCAAAGTACTCATGCATCGTTGTTGTCAATTCTCCTTCTCAGAATGTGTACTATGGGAACCTGGTTGCAGGTCCCGTGTTCAAGGAGATTGCCGATAAGGTTTACGCAACCAGTTTTGAGATGCACGACAATTTGGATAAGGTTTACGCCGATACAGAAAATAAAATACCTTATACAAAACATAGTCACAGGGAAGAATTAGCCTCTGTACTAAAGGAGATGAATTTACCCTATGAAGAACAGGAAGTTTATTCTCCCTGGGTGCTCACCACACAGACAGACTCTGCAATTGTGTTGAATAACCGCAAGGTACAATCGAATTTAATGCCAAATGTGGTGGGAATGGGAATTAAAGATGCACTGTTTATTCTGGAGAATATGCAATTAAGCGTAAGTTTCTCGGGAAGAGGAACCGTCTTAGAGCAATCTCTCGCTCCCGGAACGAGAATTTATAAAGGTGAAAAAGTAGATTTAACCATGTCGATAACAAACTGATCGAAAGTGAAAGAACTGAGTGAAATAATACATGAAGTGGAGGTGCTCGACTGGAGAGGACCAAAGGAGCAGATGATAAATCATCTTTCTTTTGATTCCAGGAAGTTGAGCGAGGGAGATCTATTTGTTGCTGTGAAGGGCACACAGGTGGACGGGCATAAGTTTATTGAAGGTGCTTGTGAAAAGAATATTCGTGCTGTGGTATGTGAAAAATGGCCTGCAAACCTGGATACAAATATCAGTTATATTCTTGTTAAGGACAGTGCTAAAGCACTTGGTCAAATGGCTTCCGCTTTTTACGGACATCCGTCGCGGAAGCTTAAACTGGTAGGTGTTACAGGAACTAATGGGAAGACGACTATTGCTACTTTGCTTCATTTTCTTTTTAATGATGGAGAGAGGAAGTCGGGGTTGTTGTCTACCATAAGAAACTATATTGGAGAAACAGAAGTTAAGGCTACGCATACTACGCCTGATGCAGTATCTATTAATAAACTACTGGCAGGGATGGTGGATGAAAATGTGGAGTATTGCTTTATGGAAGTGAGTTCACACGCTGTTGTTCAGGAGCGTATTGCCGGATTGCATTTTACAGGAGGCATCTTTACAAATATCACGCATGATCATCTGGATTTTCATGGAAGCTTCGATAGTTACATCAAAGCCAAGAAAAAATTCTTTGATGAACTTCCTCCTTCTGCATTTGCCCTAATAAATATAGACGATAAGAATAGCAAAATTGTCGTGCAGAATTCTGCTGCCTCGGTTTACACTTATGGTTTAAGAAATATTGCTGATTTTAAAGCGAAAATCATCGAAAGTACCATTGATGGTACTTTGATGAAGATGGATAATACTGAAATATGGACCCTTTTTACAGGGCGATTTAATGCATATAATCTTTCTGCTGTTTATGCATCTGCCGCGCTTTTAGGCGAAGAGAAAGAAGAGTTGCTTAGGGTAATCAGTCAATTGAAACCTGTTGAAGGGAGATTTGAAACCATACGCTCTGGTAACGGAATAACAGCCATTGTTGATTATGCGCACACTCCAGATGCACTGGAGAATGTACTTAAAACCCTTGTTGAGGTACAACAACCGGGTCAGCAACTGATAACTATAGTGGGAGCAGGGGGGAACAGAGATAAAACCAAACGACCTGTGATGGCAAAAATAGCGGTGAGTTACTCACAAAAAGTGGTTCTCACATCAGATAACCCAAGGAATGAAGAACCCGCTGATATTTTAAAGGATATGATGGAAGGGATTCCTGTGGAAAAGAAGAAAGATGTACTTACGATTTCAGAACGGAAGGAGGGAATCCGGACTGCCTGCATGTTAGCGCAGAAAGGAGATATCATTCTGATTGCCGGGAAGGGACATGAAACATATCAGGAAGTTAAAGGTGTTAGGCATCATTTTGATGATCGGGAGATTGTTAAAGAAGTTTTTGCGGAACTAAATAGTTAAGATAATGTTATACCATCTGTTTGAATATTTGGATAAGCTGGATTTTCCTGGAGCAGGGATGTTTCAGTACCTATCATTTCGCTCGGGGATGACTGTCATTACCTCCCTGATTATCTCTATGCTATTTGGAAAAAGAATCATAAGGATATTACAGCGAAAACAGATTGGAGAGGAAATAAGGGATTTGGGTCTTGATGGCCAATTGTCAAAGAAAGGAACCCCTACCATGGGAGGTGTGATCATTCTTGGATCTATCATTATTCCCACATTGCTGTTTGGCGATCTGACAAATATTTATGTTTTCCTTATGCTGATTACAACAATTTGGTTAGGTGCAGTTGGGTTTATAGACGATTATATCAAAACCTTCAAGAAAAATAAAGAGGGTCTGGCAGGAAAATTCAAGATATTGGGTCAGGTGGTATTGGGATTAATAGT
>CAYVSF010000009.1:0-19345 GCA_964453775.1 uncultured Bacteroidales bacterium | reverse complement strand
TTGTATTCTGTAAGAGCATTTGTCCGATACCTGCCATTTGAGAGTTTTGATTATTTTGAATCCAGAATTGAAGACCAGGCTTTCATTACTCCTCCTGAGTTTATGGCTGAAATTTCCGGGTCAACAGATTCCCGGAAAGCGCTTCGTTTTGAAGCTGAAGTAGGTAAACGTTGGGTAAAGGAATGGCGAAATGAACGATATTGGATTAGTCTGGAGCCACGATTCCGATTTAGCGAGCGATTTATGCTTGAATATGATTTTCTCTATGCCAATGAGAAGAAAGCCAGAGGATTTGTTACCACAGAGGAATTGATAGCTGAAAATGAACGTGCTGTTTTTGGATGCCGGGATTTAAAAACAATTGAAAATACCATTGAAAGCAGTTTTATTTTTTCTAATACCTCTTCTTTGAATTTAAGACTTAGACAATATTGGACTCGCGTGGAGTATAGCGATTATTTTTATCTTCAGGAGAATGGATATGTGAGTGACCCCTTGGGATTTGATTACCTTGGCGCTGACGAAAACATCAACTACAATGCCTTTACAGTGGATTTACAATATCTATGGTATTTTGCTCCCGGGAGTCAGTTAAGTCTGGTGTGGAAGAATGCCATTTATACCCATGGCAATGAATTGTATGATAATTATTTCACCAATGTGGATGATATGTTTGCATCACCACAAATCAATAGTTTTTCAATAAAAATTCTATACTATTTGGATTATAATAAAGTAAGCCACTTGTTTTAAATCTATTTAACCAGCTCAATCAATACATCATCTTTAACAACATTATCTTCAGGCTTATGATGAATGGCACTGATTTTTCCCTCCATGTTTGAAATGATTTCGTTCTGCATTTTCATGGATTCAAGGATCAAAAGCGGCTCTCCCTGTTTAACTTCCTGGTTTTCCTCCACTAAAAATTTAACGATTTTCCCAGGCATGGGAGCAGTTACAGTTTCTACACCCGGGTTTTTTCTGTTTTTCGCCAGAAATTTCCTACGCTTATAAGAGAAGGGAGATTCAACCGAGATTTGGTAGCTTACACCATTGATGCCTATAGTATATTGGTTTTGGCTTTTTTCAAGCACTTCCACCAGGTATTTTTTGTTTTTCCAGGTAATATAGGTAAACCCATTCTTGTCGGTGGAAAGTTCTACCGGACTTGACTTTTTTCCTTTACCAACAAGCAATTGTTGTGGGTTATTAAATTCATATTTTTTATTATCCGCAGTACAGGCAATATATTTTTGACTTTTTTTCTTCTTCATAGCTCAGTCTTTTAACATTCAATTTAAAGTGATTTTAATCGCTTGTTAAGCACCCAGGGGGTCATTTTCTTGCCTTTTTCAAAATCTATTTGCTGCAAGAGATCTTTATCCTGTTCAATACTATAATCCAGGGCTGCAATAAAGCCTGCGAGCAATTCAGCATCTTCCTCCTCATCATACATTTTATCCATATCTTCCTGGATAAATGAGGTGCTGATATCACCATTCCTGAATTTCGGATGTTTTAATACAGCCCTGTCGAAAGGGATTGTAGTTTTTATTCCACTAATATAGAGCCGTTTAAGTGCGGTGAGCATATTTGAAATTGCTTTCTCGCGAGTTTCACCTGTAGAAATCAATTTTGCCAGCATGGAATCGAACGAGGAAGTTACAATACTACCTTCCTGAATCCCATTATCAAAGCGCACGTTCTTGCCTCCTGGAATTTGCAGCTTTTCAATTTTTCCCAGGTAAGGAGCAAATCCACTCTGCACATCTTCTGCGTTGATACGGCATTCAATCGCCCATCCCTGAAGTTGAATGTCGTTTTGCTGCAAATGAAGCGTTTCTCCTCTGGCTATCTTCAATTGCCACTCAATAAGGTCTATTCCCGTGACGCTCTCAGTAACAGGATGTTCCACCTGTATTCGCGTGTTCATTTCCATGAAGAAGAAATTTCTATCGGCATCCAGCAGAAATTCTACTGTTCCGGCATTGTAATACCCAGAGGTTTTGGCAATACGAATAGCGGCTTCTCCCATTTTCTTTCTTAGCTTGTTGTCCAATGCAATTGAAGGGGCTTCCTCAATTAGCTTTTGATGCTTTCTTTGAATGCTACACTCTCTTTCTCCCAGGTGGATAACATGACCGTGCATGTCTCCCAGAATCTGGAACTCTATGTGTCTGGGATTACGCACATATTTCTCCATAAAAACAGAGGGATCGTTAAAGGCTTTCTCTGCTTCGTTTCGCGCCATGTGAAACATTTTTTCCAGTTGGTGTTCTTCTTCAACAATACGCATACCACGGCCACCGCCACCACTTGCAGCTTTTAAAATTACCGGATATCCAATTTGTGCAGCCAGCTTTTTTGCATGAGCTACATTCCGTATATTTCCATGACTGCCTTTTAGAAGTGGTGCCTTGCTTTTTGCTGCTATCTGTTTGGCAATGGTCTTATTTCCTAATTTGTAGATGGCGTCAGGAGAGGGGCCAACAAAAATCAGGTCTTCATCCTGGCAGCGTTGGGCAAAATAGGCATTCTCGGCAAGGAATCCATATCCCGGATGCACAGCTTCTACTTTATTTGCTTTAGCAGCTTCAATTATGCGCTCAATATCCAAAAACTCGGGTATCTCACTGGGATCATCCGTGAAATCAATGATTTCATCAAGGAAATTAAGGTAGTATGCGGTAGGCTCATGTGGAGTTTTTATGCCGATGCATGTCATCCCCATTTCTTTTGCTGTTCGTGCAATCCGGATGGCTATTTCACCCCGGTTTGCTATTAATAATCTGGTAAAGTTTTTCGATTTCATAATGATGATTTAGCTTTAAAAGTGCTGGTTTACAAAGGAATGTTTCCATGTTTCCTTGCGGGCGGATCTAAATGTTTGTTTTCTAGCGCCTCAAAGGCAATAATGAGCTTTTCCCTGGTTATTGCAGGATCAATCACTTCATCAATATATCCCTTTTCGTCAGCTATATATGGATTCGCAATCTCTTCCCTGTATTTTTTTGCCAGTTCTTTCCTGAAAACCAATGGTTCTTTGGCCTCTTTTAGCTCTTTTTTATATAGAATAGATACAGCTCCTTCCGGTCCCATTACTGCTATTTCTGCTGTAGGCCAGGCAAAGTTAAAGTCACCTCCAAGATTTTTGCTATTCATAACACAGAATGCTCCTCCATAAGCTTTCCTGAGAATTACTGTGATTTTTGGTACGTTTGCTTCACTATAGGCGAAAAGTAGTTTTGCTCCATGTTTTATGATCCCACTATGTTCTTGATCTAATCCAGGTAAGAAACCAGGCACGTCCTCAAGCGTAAGGATTGGAATGTTAAATGAATTACAAAAACGCACAAAACGTGCTCCTTTTAGTGAACTGTCAATGTCTAAGGTTCCTGCAAGGGTCTTGGGCTGGTTTGCAACGATGCCGATTGCACGTCCATCCATTCGGGCAAAACCAACAACCAGATTTTTTGCATAGTTTTCATGTACTTCAAAAAAGCTATCTTCATCGGCTAAAAGTTCAATCACATCTTTTACATCATAAGGTTTATTGGGATCATCAGGTACGATTTGTCGAAGTTTGTCTGCTCCACTGTTCCTATTCTCTATAGGTTCTGTAAAAGGAGGGTTTTCAAGATTGTTCGACGGGAAGTAGCTTAATAGCTTTCGCACTCCGCGAATGGTATTCTCCTCATCTTCGTAAATAAAATGGGCCACACCACTTTTCTTTGCATGAATCTCAGCGCCACCTAACTGTTCATGGGTTACCTCTTCATTCAGCACTTCCTTCACCACATCCGGACCAGTAACAAACATGTAACTGGTTGATCGCGTCATAAATGTAAAGTCTGTAAGAGCAGGGGAGTAAACAGCACCACCTGCTGCGGGACCCAAAATAATTGATATTTGAGGAATGATTCCAGAGGAGTGCACATTCCTGTGAAATATTCCTGCATATCCGCTAAGGCTGGCTACACCTTCCTGGATTCGCGCTCCTCCAGAGTCAATCAGTCCAATCATCGGAGCTCCAAGCTTTAATGCCAGGTCCTGAATTTTCATGATTTTTTTTGCATGCACCGATCCCAATGAACCTCCCATTACATTGAAATCCTGGGAGTAAGCAAAAACCAATCTGCCATTAATCTTTCCATGGCCTATTACAACGCCATCTCCAAATGAACTGTCTATTTTACCAAAACCACCAGTTGGAGTGGCCGAGGTGACAAAGGCATCAATTTCTTCAAAACTGTTCTCGTCAAATAAAAGATCAATTCTTTCCCGGGCAGTAAGCTTACCTTTTTTGTGCTGTTGCTTTGCTTTTTCTTCACCATGTTGCATCTCAAAACGTTTCATACGTTCTTTGAAACGTTTGTAGATCTTGCCATTTAAATCCATAGCAAACTATTTATGTTCAGACAATATACCTGTATAAAATATCAATATCTTTAGTTATTTAAACATATTGATTTATGCAAGATAAGTGATGCATTGATATATGTCAACCTGTTCCAACATTATTTCCTGGGAAATGTTCACATTGTCTTAGTAAGCAGCTCAAAATCAGGAATTGCAAATCATATTTTTTGTGTGTAATTTGGTATAAAATTTTTACCATGCGAATTATTTGTTTTAGTCTATGGCTAACTATTTTGACTCATGTGGCTTTTGGCCAGGATTTTAGCTACAATGAGAAACGAAGTTTAAAGAATTATACGGACCATGTATTGCAAGCCGGATTCTCTCCTTACAGAAACTATTTTGCCCTAACTGTAGGCGACAATACGCTTGAAGTGTACGATAAGGATTGGAATGAAGTATATGAACATCAGGGAAATCCTGCTTCTCTGGCTGGCGTTTTTGATTTTTCTCCTGATGAAAAGTATCTCGCTTATGCCAAATGGAAGAGCAATAACGATATTGCCATTCTTGAGACCGATGGATTCAAGCTTTTAGAAGTCTTGCATAAACATTCCTCTCATGTCTCGGATGTATGTTTCAGTCCTGATGGGAAGTGGCTTGCTTCTGCAAGTAGTGATTACAAGGTGAACATCTGGAAGCGAACGAATAATTCGTTTGTGCATGTGCAGCAAATGGAATATGAACGTCCCGTAAATGCTGTTGATTTTAGTGCGGATAATAGATGGTTGGCAGTTGCCGGCAATAATAGTAAATTGATATTTTATGAACGACAGGGAGCCCATTTTATTAAATCACAAGAAATTGAAGATTTTAATGGGTATGTTCGAGATGTTGTTTTCCATCCGGAACGCATAGAATGTATAGTTGGAACTCAATCTTACATTAAGAAAATTGATTTGAAGAGAAATAACGAATTTGTTTTAGTGGACTTTATGGAGGCAAGAGTGAATAGATCCCTAAATATAAGTCCGGATGGTAATTTTATTAGTTATGGTTCATTGAATGCACTTTTTATAGTGGATAACAGAAAATTGTTTAAAAAGATTGAGGGCATCTACCAACATAATGATTTTGTTTTTGGAGCCACTTTCAGTGATGATGGAAAGTTTCTCTCTACATTTGGTAGCGACAAACAGGCCATCATATGGGAATTGAAAGGGGTGAAGCCATCCTCTATTTCTTCTCTTGTTGCTTATTATGGAAATTCCCTCTCAACGGCGCAGAAAAGGTCTTTAAATAGGGAGAGTACTGCAAAAATATTATCAAAATTAGATGATAATTTGACAGCCCCGAGGGATGAATTTGAAACTACACCAGCGTATCTGGAGCGCCGAAAGAAGCTAGAAGATCTAACGCTCTCATATTTGCAAAGCTTATTAGAAGACACCTACAGCACCGGTAACTGGAAACATAAGCAGAGTATTAAAATTCCTATTGATCATCTTATTGCCTATAATGCTGATTTGGAAATTTATAAAATTGTTTTTATGCAAACAGAGGCAGGAGTGGAGATGCCAGTAAATCCTGCTAGGGAATTAAAAGAAAAATGGGAAAAGGCCTTTATTGTGGTTGATAAATTTGAAAAGCCCGGTTTTGAATCACTGGAATACGGCGATTTCAGGATGTATCATCCGGGAAATGATAAATACTATCCCCTTACATGTGTAGAGAATCCATTTCATCCTTCAATGATGCCAGCGAAATCACGCTTTAGCGATGATGGGGGCAAAACAGAAGCCACACCAAAACAGCCAGGGAATACAAATGAAGAAATGCTTACTGCAAATAATTACGCTTTGATAATTGCCGGTAACATCTATGATGCTTTTTCAGATTTGGTCAATCCCGTAATTGATGCAAATACAATTGCAGAGGAATTGAAATTTAATTATGGCTATAGCACTGAAATACTGGAGAATCCCACATTAAATGAAACCATTTCAAAAATCAGGGAATATGCGGAACGCAGTTATACAGACAATGATAATCTCTTAATTTTCATAGCTGGACATGGCATCTATGATGAAGTTTTTAAAGAAGGCTACATTATATCCAGGGATTCGAAATATGATGATGTCTCTAAAATATCCTATCTTTCACACTCAAATCTCAGAACTATTGTCAATAACATTCCCTGCAAACATATTTTATTGCTTATGGATGTATGTTTTGGCGGCACATTTGATCCGGTGTTGGCATCTGGCAGTCGTGCTGCAGGAATGTATGCTGATGTGAGTGATCGGGAGTTTATTAAACGTAAAAAACAGTACATCAGCCGTTTGTATTTAACTTCGGGAGGGAAAGAATATGTTCCCGATGGAAGGCCTGGGCATCATTCACCTTTTGCCAGAAAGATACTTGAAGCATTGAGAAATTATGGGGGTGAAGATAAAATTCTAACGATAAATGAACTTTTACATTTTATTGAAAAGGTAGAGCCTCAACCAAGATTCGGCGAGTTTGGTGATAATGAACCCGGCAGTGATTTTCTTTTAATTACAGAATAAAAAAGCTCCTCGGGAGGAGCTTTTTTGATTTTAGATTGCATCATTTATTTTATCTTTCAATTGTTGAAATTCTTCTTCTGTAAATCCATGGCACTGGTAGATAATCTTGCCATCCCGGTCCAATAGAACGTTTCGTGGGATGTTTTGGCTTGCAAATTTCTTGTAAATGGAACGATCGGGATCAGGAGCAATGGGGAAAGTAAACCCTTTTTTGCTTTCAAAGGCCTGCATTTCCTCCATGGTATGTTCCCTGCCAATACTTACAACATAAAAGTCCTTTTCTTTGTGCGGATTCCATATTTCATCCTCAACTCTTGGTAATTCTTTCATACATGGTCCACACCAGGTAGCAAAAAAGTTGATAAGCACAACATTCCCTTTGAGATCAGAAACATTTATTTCTTCTCCTTCAGTAGTGGTAAAAGTAAATTGTGGAACTTCCTGGCCTAGCTTTGTCAATGTACTGCTGTCTTCTTTACAAGCTGACAAGGCCATTACCATTACTAAAGCCATTAAAATATGTTTTTTCATAATAACTAAATTTATGGGTATGATTACATTTTCAAAACTCAAATATATAATAATATCGAAATTAAAGGTCTCTTATTCTAAAGTTATTTCACATAATATAAAAAAATAATAATTTAATTTCATTTTGCTTGATATAAAATAGCTTACAGATTTTGAAGTTTGCATGAATAGGGCTTGTAAGCATTTTGGCACAGTAATTGAAAAGTGCTTATTACCACAAAAAACGAAATCTTATGAAACGCTATGAATTAATACTCATACTTTTTAGTACAACAATATTCTTCTCTTCTTGCGATGAGATATTCGAGGAAGTTGTTTATGGTAACAATGTTATATCTACTGTTGAGAGACCATCAGGGGGTTTTGACGAGATTATCTCTACAGGCCCGTTTGATATCTATTTAACGCAGACAGAAAACCAGCGACTAACAATTGAAGCAGAAGAGAATCTTCTGCCTTTTATTCAAACTTCTTATCGGGGCGACAATCTTTACATAGAAGTAGAAGATGGCTACCGATTAAAAAATAATTCACCAATCAAAGTGTATACTTCCAGTCCTGATTTGCATGAAATAAAGCTTACAGGGAGTGGAAAAGTGGAAATGGGTTCACTAGAAACCAGGTGGCTCGATATAAAAATTACCGGTTCTGGAGATGTGATGATTGAACAATTGCAGACTGAAGAGTTGGATGCAGAAATTACCGGTTCAGGTGATATTTTGCTTTCGGGAGCTGTAAATGATTCTGAATTAACAATTACTGGCTCAGGTGATATCCGGAGCATGGATCTGGTACAGGAGGATTGTGATGCAGACATTAGCGGAACGGGTAATATGTATTTGAATGTGTTACATCATTTAGATGCTCAAATTACCGGTACCGGAAATATATACTATATAGGAACCCCTTCTCTTGATGAAAACATTACAGGAACAGGCCGGGCCATTAGATCTTGAACCTTTGATCGATTATTTATAATGATGAACCTCAGGCAGCGGGGCAAACGCGTAAAGTGTTTGTTCCGCTGTTTTTATTGGTCATCTATATTTAAATCTTCCCCTTCCGATTTTGCAATAAATATAGCCCCGCAGCTATCGCTCCACACGTTGGTTGCTGTTCTGAACATATCCAATAGTGGATCCACGGCCAGAATTAAGCCAACACCTTCAAGCGGTAAGCCTGCTGCAGTAAGAATTACCGATATCATCACAAATCCGGCCATTGGAATACCTGCAGCGCCAATGGATGATAATAAGGCTGTAAGTACAATAATTGCCTGGGTAAAAACACTCAGTTCTACACCATATGCCTGGGCAATAAATATCGCTGCAACACATTCATAAAGAGCTGTTCCATCCATATTAATGGTTGCGCCAAGTGGTAATGTAAAGCTTGTTACCTTATTTGAAGCACCCGATTTGTGCTCAACCGCTTCCATAGTAAGTGGGAGTGTAGCGCTGGATGAAGCAGTAGAAAAAGCAGTTAACAAAGGAGTGGTCATGTTTTTCATGTGCCATGTAGGCTTCACCTTGCCTAAGAATTTTAATAACAGTGGCAGTGAAATGAATGCGTGGAAGAATAAACTCGCTATTACCGTTAACATATAAACTCCCATTCTTCCGGCAAATTCAGTGAGCGAAGGGGCCTCTGCAACAGCATTAGCAATTATTCCAAAGATACCGAAAGGGGCAAGCTTAATCACAAACATGGTAACTTTCATCATCACCTCAAAAGTAGCATTGAAGAGATCGGTCATGAAGGTTTTATGCTTCCTTTCCACTTGCGTAATAAAGAATCCAAAAACAATCGCGAAGAATATAATTGCAAGCATATCATTGTTTGCAAAAGCCTGGAATATATTTTCAGGAACAATATTGATCAAAGTATTAATAAAATCTGCACTGGAACCACCAAGTCCTTCTACTTCTTTGGTTAATCCAATGTTTGCATCTACGCCTGGTTGCATGGCATTCACAAAAAACAGACCGGTGATAATGGCTATAAGACTTGTCATAACATAATAGCCCATGGTTTTTAATCCCAACCGACCAAGATTACCTGCACCTCCAACATTGGTTATCCCAGAGATGATAGAGCTTAAAATAAGAGGAACAATCACCATCTTTAACCCCCGTAAGAAAACTACTCCCATCCAGGAAACATATTCAATATGTTCTCTGAAAAGTATTCCATATATAACTCCAAGTACTAAACCGATTAAAATTTTCCAGTGTAGAGCCAACTTCTTCATAGTGTGTTTTTTAGAATTCCTGAATGATAAACTTACTACCTAAATAAACTAAATACGAGTGCAATTCTCTTAAAAAGTTAAATGTAATAAAAATTCCATAATTTGATAGATAGATCGCATGAATGGTTTAAATAGGAGTGTGTTTATTCTTATCGCTGAAATTATAATATTATGAATTAGGCCTCAGATCATATCCAAATATGCAATTCTCAGAAGGATGAAATTATGTTAATTTAATGCATCATGATGGTAAAACTTTTCTTAGGGAACACGATTTATTAAAAATTCATTTTCATTTATGTATTTGCAATATTAGTATTCGCAATTATTTTCTATTCAATTTAAACTTCACCCATAAATTACATTTGTAATCTGCAAAACGAAAGCAATAGAGCTTTATTTATTTACAAATGTATTTGAATTAAAGCAAGTAATACACAAATGTAACAAAATAGAATGCGACGCAGGATGGTGTTTTAGAACGAGCATTCTAAATAGTTATAATAAACATATTATCAGTAATTTACATTCATTTCTAGAAGTTATAATTCAAACAAATTTAACTTTAAAGTCCGTTTTAAACAGTTTTAGTGTTTATTTTATAATTTAGTCATTAATTACCAGTATTTTATAATATTTATCTAATGTTTGAGTTTAAAGTAACTAATGCCATACTATTTTCTAGATGTGTCTATATGCAGGAAATGACAATTTTATTCCTTTGTATCCCTCAGGAGGCGTATGATTTCTATTTATTACGTGATATGATTTGTGGCTTCTGGTGTACGCGAATAATGGAACCCCTATTCCAGTCAAATACATCCATTTTATGGCTAATTTGGTAGTCTGTAGTTATTCGTCATGGAGCCATTAAGGGGCATTTATTTAACTTTTACGCATCTATTTCTTGTTGTATATTCATAATCTACTTTAAAAAAAAAATATCGCTGGTCTAGGAGAAAGCTCACAACAGGTATGACAAAGCATCGCTAAATTATGCCTTTTATGGGTTATTTTATTATGTATACTATTTAGCTATCTAACAGCATTAAATCCTTTGTTATCCGGATTATTATAGTTATAAAGAGGCTTTTACCATGCCTGTTACAGCCTTCTTAATCCAATTTATGCAGCAGAAACGATTTTTTTATACATTTATACATTTGTACTGGAATATATTTCCTATATTTACAAAAGTGAATTAAATATATGGATGTTTGGCGTTACATATGTAATTAGATAATTGCTTTTAAAAGTACATTTGTAAAGTAAATTTTAAAATGAGAGATAGAATAGAACGATTAATGAAGGAATTGGAGCTGGGTACTTCTGGTTTAGCTGAACAAACAAATATAAAGCCGTCCAGTATATCTCATGTTTTATCAGGTAGAAATAAACCAGGCTTTGAGTTTATTCAAAAACTATTACAGGCTTTTCCTGACCTAAATGCACGATGGTTTTTAACAGGAGTTGGAGAGATGTATTCTGCATCTAAAAATCTAAAATTGCCTAATAAGGAGGTTAAAAGCAATGAAAAAGATTTGTTTACAAATGTGAAAAACGAAGCGACCCCACCCTCAAGTTCACGAGATTCGAATATCTCATCAACGCCTATGCAAGGGGATGAAAAAAAGCAGCCAGAAAAGGAAAATATAAACGACAAAATTACTAATTCGACACATCAAACTGGTAATTCAGAAATTGAACGTATCGTACTTTTTTATCGTGATGGTCGATTCAAAGAATACCACCCCCGAGATTAATAATTTTTGGAAAATCTGGTTATCTTTGCGCAAAAACAAATGTATAAAAGCTTTATACGTCCAATTTTATTTCTTCTAAGCCCGGAAAATGTACATCATTTAATTGTTATCTTACTTAAAATTGGTTTTAGAATTCCAGGTATCGCTTATATAGTTAGAAAATGCTATGCGGTAAATAATCCTGCTCTAAATCGTGTTTTTTGTGGTCTCAAATATAAAAACCCGGTAGGATTTGCAGCTGGTTTTGATAAAAACGCAGAGGTTTATCGGGAGTTTTCCAACTTTGGTTTTAGTTTTATAGAAATTGGTACCGTGACACCTAAACCGCAACCAGGAAATAAAAAACCCCGATCTTTTCGATTACCAAAAGACAAAGCCCTCATCAACAGAATGGGTTTCAATAATCAAGGAGTAGATGCAGCTGCTAAACGCCTGAAAGGAAGAAAGAAGCAGAATTTGATTATAGGAGGAAATATTGGAAAAAACACCCATACACCAAATAGTGATGCGCTTCATGATTACGTTTACGGTTTTTCTCAACTTTATGACCATGTAGACTATTTTGTTGTCAATTTAAGCTGTCCCAACATTAAGGACCTAAAAGAGCTACAGGATAAAGAAAATACAACGGAAATTCTCAATAATTTAGTGGCAATTCGATCAGAAAAAGGAGCATATAAGCCTATTTTACTTAAAATATCACCCGATTTGAAGGATGATCAACTGGACGATGTTCTGGAAATTTACAGAACCACTAAAATTGATGGTGTTGTAGCTACGAATACAACTGTTTCACGCAAAGGATTGATCACAGACCAAAATAATGTTGAAGAAATAGGAAATGGAGGTCTTAGCGGAGCTCCTTTAAGTCAGCGATCAACAGCAATTATTAAGTATCTTCATAACCGGGAAAAAGACTTGCCTATTATGGCAGTTGGAGGTATTATGACCGTAGAGGATGCACTTGAAAAGATGGAAGCTGGTGCAGAACTTATTCAGGTGTATACAGGCTTCATTTATGAAGGTCCTGGTTTTGTAAAAAGAATAAATAAA
This sequence comes from uncultured Bacteroidales bacterium, assembly GCA_964453775.1. Lineage (GTDB taxonomy): Bacteria > Bacteroidota > Bacteroidia > Bacteroidales > UBA12077 > CAYVSF01. Next base: position 6,815 of record CAYVSF010000009.1, on the reverse strand, counting down.
GCTTTACTAGAGAAAAGTAAGTCTAAATAACTGTATAACAGCACAAAAAAAAGGCACTTTATGTTAAAGTGCCTTTTCTGCTGGTGACCCAGCTGGGTCTCGAACCCAGGACCCCATCCTTAAAAGGGATGTGCTCTACCAACTGAGCTACTGAGTCGCTGCAAAAGTAATATCAATAATTCGAATTCCAAATAAAAAAAAGCAATTTTTCCAGAATTTTGGCAAGAGAAGGAACCTTCAATGGGTTTAATTACTTCACGTTCTTAATGATAAAGCAAAGCAAAAAGGGAATAAAAAAAGCGCCTCCTATTTGAAGCGCTTTTTGCTGGTGACCCAGCTGGGTCTCGAACCCAGGACCCCATCCTTAAAAGGGATGTGCTCTACCAACTGAGCTACTGAGTCGGCGCAAAAATAGGATCAAAATATTTACCATCAAAGACAAAAAAACATTTTTTTTATAAAATCTCAATTATTCAGATTTTAAGCTTGGACTATTCTTCAATTAGGGTTTTCATAGTCATCAATAAAAAAAAATAACTCGGAAAAAGGAGGATTATCATCTTTTTTCAATAGATTTACAATTTACACCTGAAAACCATGAAAAATAAAGTCGTAATTATTACTGGTGCTTCCTCCGGTATTGGACTTGCCTGTGCCAGAAACTTCGCAAGTAAGGGAGCCCGTGTAGTGCTGGCAGCAAGGAGTAAATCTGTTATTGAAAAAGAGGCAAACGAGCTCAATGACAAAGGATTGGCCGCTATAGCTGTTCGAACAGATGTGACGAAAGCGGAAGAATGCAAACAACTTATCCATAGCACAGTAGAAAAATATGGACAAATTGATGTATTGGTAAACAATGCAGGTATTTCCATGAGAGGCTTGTTTCTCGATCTCGATTTAAGTGTGCTAGAGAGACTTATGAAAGTCAATTTTTGGGGAGCAGTTTATTGTACCAAGTTCGCCTTGCCTTATGTATTAAAGCAAAAAGGATCAATTATAGGAATTACGAGTATTGCCGGATTTCATGGGCTTCCAGGAAGAACCGGTTACAGTGCTTCTAAATTTGCATTGCATGGCTTTTTGGAAACACTCCGTATTGAGCATTTAAAATCTGGTCTGCATGTTATGATAGCAGCACCTGGCTTTACAGCTTCTAATGTGCGCAAAGCCGCGCTAGGACCTGATGGAGAACCACAGGGCATATCTCCAAGAAACGAATCTAAAATGATGTCTGCAGAAGCAGTTGCAGAGAAAATAGCACGGGGAATTTTAAAACGGAGAAGGAATATCATTATCTCTGCAGAAGGCATGATTACTGTGTTTTTACAACGTATAGTCCCCAAAGTGCTGGATAAATTGTTCTACAATCACCTGTCAAAAGAACCCGACTCACCCTTAAAGTAATGATTGAAGACACTACGGAAATCAGGATTAGATATGGCGAGACTGATAGAATGGGCTATGTCTATTATGGAAACTATCCTCTTTTTTATGAAGTGGGCCGTACCGAATTGATGCGAAAACTCGGTTTTCCTTATAAAAAGCTGGAGGACATGGGTATAATGCTCCCGGTAAAGTCACTTGAGGTCGACTATATCTCACCCTCATACTATGATGATCTTATCCAAATAAAAACTACACTCTCTTTATTAAAAGGAGTAAAAGTAGAATTTCGTTATGAACTATTTGATCAGAAAGGCCGCTTACTTAATAAAGGTAAAACAACCCTGGTTTTTGTCGATTATAAAACACGCAAACCCATTCGAGTACCAGAAGACTTGTTAGAAGCAGTAGAGAACTACACGGCTTAACTTACTATTTTTCGAATTATCCACAACAAAAGACTTATTACAAGAGAAACTACAAGCATGGAGGCTATTGGAGCAAACAGCCTGAAATTTTCATTTTTGATGCGAATATCTCCGGGCAAATGGCCAAACCACTTCAACACATTTGGCATGAAGTAAAGTATGATACCCACCACAGTTAAAAGGATACCTGCGAATATCAATGTTTTTCCTGTTTGATGCATTTCATTTTAGGTTTAAAGCAAATATCAAAAAAAATATGCAACGATGTAATGTTTTAAAGCTTATTCGTCTTCTTAACAAACAATAAAACACACTAAAAATTAAAATTATGAGACGAATAGTAATTTTTCTGACAGTTTTGTTTATTCCAACCGCTTTATCAGCGCAAGATTTATTAGATAAGCTGATTCAAAAGTATCAAAATCAGGATGATTTTGCAGTCGTGAATATTACAGGTAATTTGTTAAAAATTATGGCAAATGCAGAACATGAAGACCCTGAAACAGCATATTGGGCCGAAAATCTAAATAGCATCAGAATTTTAGCTTATGAGGGATCGTTTGAGAAGAACAGGCCTAATTTCCATGAAATAGTGCAAAAAGAATTGGATCTGGGCAAATATAAAGAGCTCATGACTGTAAGAGAGAACGATGAACGTGTTAATTTTTGGGTAAAAGAAGGAAACGGGAAAATATCTGAGCTACTGCTAGTTGCAAGTGGAAATAATGAAAATGCAATCATTAGTATTCTTGGTAATATTGATATGGCCAAATTAGCAAGTATTAATAACTCGCTGCACATGAACCAATTGGAGCATCTGGAAGACATTGAAGACTAGTTATTTTACCGGTTGATATTAGACATAGTAATTATCAACCGGTAAAATTTTGTAAATTGTACAGAGATTTTCCATTTTCATGAGTGAAAAAGAATTCAGAAATATAGTACTTCCCCTTAACAGGAAAATATTTGCCTATGCGCTGTCTTTTTTAAAGAATGATACAGATGCCAGGGATGCTTTACAAGATATATACCTGAAATTGTGGAAAATGAAGGATCAACTGAATGAATTAAATAACCTGGAAGCCTTTTGCATTCGGATCACAAGAAATTATTGTTTAGATAGGATAAAGTTAAAAAAGAATCACTTATCGATTGAGGATATAAGTTTATCGGAAGATATTACTGAAGCAAAAACGAGAAACGACAATGCGAATCTCCAAAAACAGCAATTGAATTCTATTCGTAAACACATGAATAGTTTGCCCGAAACCCAAAGAACCATTATGTTGCTGAAAGATTTTGAAGGTTACGATTATGATGAAATATCTGATATCCTGCACATAAATATTAACACCATAAGAGTAAATTTGTCGAGAGCAAGAAAAGCCGTGCGTAAGAAGTATTTAAATTCAACCAGCTATGAAAAAGGAAGCTTTAAAAGCCTTATTAAATAAATATTACGAAGGGAATACCCATTCTGAAGAAGAGGAGGCTTTAAAAAATTACTTCAGAAACGAAGAAGTTCCAGAAGAACTTGAACCGGATAAAGCCCTTTTTTCAAGTTTGGATAAACCAATCAATTCTTCAGCTGAGGACAGATCTGAAGAGATCATGAATTTCATCCGCGAGCACTCAAGCTCTGGGAGCATTAATAAAGGATTAATTGGAAAAAAGCTATGGATTCCTGTTGCTGCAGCAGCCTCAATTGCTTTGGTTTTTAGCTTGTGGATCAGTTTAATGAACTTGAATGAGAAGAAGTTTAAAAAGGACACTTATTCTGATCCCGAAATGGCATATTTAGAGACAAAAAAAGCTCTTCTTATGGTGAGTGAAAAGATGAATAAAGGCATGGAGCCTTTGGAGGATTTATCTGCTCTTTCCACTATAGAAAAAGGCTTGGATAACTTTAGCCAATTCGGCAAAACAGCTAGGAAGTTGAAAAACATCGACAGAATTGAAGAAAGCGAAAAAAAATAATGACACCATGAAAAAATCAGCACGAATAACACCCATTATAATAGCTTTACTACTCTGTTTTACAGGTATTAAGGCTCAGTCATTTGATCAAATATTTGATAAATACAGTGAAAAAGAGGGCGTATCCTCTGTTTATATCTCAAAACACATGTTCGAATTGATGTCAAAGATGGAGCAGGAGGATCAAGAGATGAAAGATATTATGTATAATCTGGATAATATTCGAATACTTGCATTTGAAGGAAGTTCCTTTACGGCAATTGATTTTGAGAAAGAAGTGATTCCTATGATACCACTAGATGAATATAAAGAGTTAATGGTGGTAAGGGAGCAAAATGAAAAATCAGCCTTTTATATTCTGGAACAGGCAGGCAGAATCAAAGAATTGCTAATGATTGCAACCAGTAACGGAGAATCTATACTGCTTAGCATAACGGGAAATATAAAACTCAGCCAGATTGCCCGACTGAGCGAAAGCATGGATATACATGGCTTGGATAAATTAGAAGAAGCAGAAACCAATTGAATAAGACAGATGAAAAAGAGTGCAATTCTATTACTGATATTGTTTATGCCAGCCCTTGTATCAGCTGGAAACGGAGAACGAAAAGCCTGGAGAAAACTAAAAAGAGAAACCAATGCTTATTGTCTGTTCATTCCTAAACCACCTATTGATTTAATGAGTATTTGCATGAAGACAAACGACAATAAAAAGGCTGCAGAACTACTAAAGCACACAAGAAGTATTAAAGTTTTAGTAAAGGAGGATGTGGATAGGGATCTTTATAATAAGACCTTAAGCGATTATCGTTCCTCCCTTAAGCAAGAGGGATATGAACCTGTTTTAACTATCATGGAAGAAGAAAGCTCAATCACCTGTTATGCAGAATTGAAAGAAGATATAATTAGAAAAGCCTATTTGTTGTTAACTGATGGGGAAGATCTTATTTGTATACGGATAAAAGGGCGGTTTGCCGATAGACATTTATTATATTTTGCCAACGATTTGGACTTATTATAAACTTAGAAAATAAAATCTATGAAAAAGTATTTCTTATTGCTTATTTCCGTGCTTCTTTTTTCATCATGCATTACTGACAAGTCTAAAAGTTCCATTCCTGATATTTACGAAACCTACAAAGGAGAAGAAGGTTTCGTTATTCTAAAATTACCGCCAGTGCTCTTTCAGATTTTCATTAAAGAAGGAGAAAAAGATACAGAATGGATGAAAGATGTGGATATCTATAAAGTACTCTTCTTTGAAGAAAGTGAAAAAAGTATCGGCATTGATGAACTGAAATCGGCTTTAAACGGAAGCATCGCTGCGGAGGAATTAGAGTTACTTCTGTCTGTTCGGGAAAGTGATAGTACGATTTCTGTCTATTTTAAGCAAGAAGAGGATTTTATAAGCAATGTATTCTTTCTTGTTGAAGACAGTAAAAAAAGCTTAATAAGTGTAGAACTATCAGGAAAAATGAAACCGGAATCATTAATGAGCATTGCAAATTCATTAGATCTCCATGAAATTAAGAACTATGAATAAATGTCACTTAAACAGATAACTTTACTTCTTGTCAGGTGCCGGATTTCCCCGGCGCTTGCTGTTTTTGTAGCTTTCAACAGTTGTGTTTGTTTTTTTTGGTATGAAAATTGATTCATTTGTTTGAAAACAAATCACGGCTTTAGACGTAGAAATAGAAGCAGTGTTTGTTCAAATTAAACCAAAATATAATATTATGAAAACAATGAGAAATCTATTAGGCTTTGCTTTAATTACAATTATGTTATTCGGACTGGCAGCTTGCGAAGAAGAAGAGAACACTTTAAGTCCTGAAGAGAGTAAGCAGGTTTTAGAGAGCTTTGATTCGCAAATCCAATCCGATTTCACGGAGATGGAAAATGCTGAAGGAATGGACGCGATTACAAGGCTCCAAAACATGCCTGATCCATTTTCTACTTCCAAATCGACAAAAGAAAAATCACAAATTTTTGCTACCCTTAAAGAAAATCTTCTATTAAATCATCAAAATGAGTTAAAGTCGGTAAATGGGACCGAACCCTTTGAATTTGATGCGCTTGTTGGAACTTATGAGTGGAATATTGAATATGAAATGTGGGATGTTGCGCATGGGAATCCTGCAGATAAAATTGTTATAAAATTCCCATCAGATGAAACAACAACCACGAATGATGTAACACTAACACTCCACGATTATGATGAGCAGGAGTTTTCTGATGGCTTATCCACTTATTACGAACCCACATTGCTTATGGCTGATCTTTATATCGGAGATACCAAGTATGTTGATATATCGATGAGTGCAAGCTATAATGCTGAAGCCATTCCTATTGAAATGAGTGCAAGTGTTATGTTGATTCCCTTTGAATTTACAGTTGATTTTAGCGAAACATCCACCACAACAACAATTGAACAAGCACTATATATTAGTGATGAGAAGGTAATGTCTGTTGGTGCAGCTGTAGAATTCAAAACTACAGATAAGATTGCTGCCAAAGAACTTGATGGCTTTATGCAATACAGAGATGTGAAAGTAGATGGAACTATTGACATCGAAGGATTGGAAAACATTAGCTATGAAGGTGCAGAAACCCAGCAGGATGTTGTTGATGCAATTAATGCAGAAATTGATCTTGCTATTTATCAAAACTCAACAGGAGATAAGCTTGCTGATATTGAATTTGCGCTTGTTGGCGAAGGGACAGAACAAACAATGGATCTTGTTCTTGTATTCGCTGATGGCTCAGAAGAACTTGCAGAACCCTATTTTGAAAACTTCATTACTGAGATAGAAAACTTTCTTAACGAATTGGAAATCAGTATTGATAATAATTACAACTTCTAAGATAAGGATAAAAAAATAGAAGAGCCTGTGCATTCCATGCCAGGTTCTTTTTTTTATGCCTTTTCCAGTGTAAGTACAGTAATTTCAGGCGGCATTCCAACACGTCCCGGAAAACCAATATAACCAAAGCCCCTGTTGACATAGAGTTTTTGTCTCCCTT
>CAYVSF010000008.1:0-19538 GCA_964453775.1 uncultured Bacteroidales bacterium | reverse complement strand
TATTTTTACAGAAAATAAATCGTATTGGATTCTTACGCGGGTAGAAGGTATTTCATTGTAGCGTTAATTCTATTGATTGCAATAGTGTTCGTTGTAAAGCTGTTTATTTTGCAGGTGGTTGACTCCTCCTACAAGTTGACAGCCAGCAGCAATGTTTTACGTTATGTTACCCAATATCCAGCCAGGGGATTGATCTATGACAGAAATGGGAAATTAATGGTTTACAATGAAGCGGCATATGATATCATGGTAAATCCCTCCCAACTTGAAAAATTTGATACAACAGAATTTTGCCAGATTTTAGAAATTGATAAAGCCTTTATTGACAAGAAGATTGAAGAGGCGATACAATACTCAAAGTATAAACCGTCCATTTTTTTAAAGCAGGTTTCTAATCGTACTTATGCCACTTTACAGGAAAAGATGTATAAATTTCCCGGGTTCTTTGTTCAGCCGCGAACCTTAAGGAAGTATACAGATACCATAGCTTCTCATGTGTTGGGGTATGTGGGAGAGGTTGATGAAAAGAAAGTGGCTGAAGATGACTACTATAATAGTGGTGATTATGTTGGGATTAGTGGGATAGAGCAATCCTATGAAGATATTTTAAGAGGGACCAAAGGGGTGAATGTTTACCTTGTCGATGTGCATAATCGAATAAAAGGTCCTTTTAATAATGGGCGTTATGATAAAAAAGCTAAGATGGGGGCCAATATCATTTCTACCATTGATAAAGACTTGCAGGCTTATGGTGAAAAGTTGATGACCAATAAGGTGGGCAGTATAGTGGCGATTGAGCCTTCAACTGGGGAAATTCTTAGTCTGGTTTCCGCACCTTATTTTGATCCGGGCCTTCTTGTCGGTCGAAAAAGGACGGAAAATTATAAAAGCTTATCAATTGATACGCTTAAGCCTTTATTTAATCGTGCATTGATGGCACAGTATCCCCCGGGGTCCACGTTTAAGCTAATCAATGCCCTAATTGGAAGACAGGAGCGCGTATTATTTCCATCGACAAGTTTCGATTGTTACGGAGCCTATTATGCAAGAGGGATAAGTGTAAGTTGTCACAGTCATAAAACACCTGTTGATTTAGTGGAGAGTATACAGGTTTCATGTAATACCTATTACTGTAATGTATTCAGAAGGATACTGGATAATCCCAAATATAATTCAATATATGAATCATTCGAGACCTGGAGAAATCATGTGAAATCATTCGGGTTTGGTCAGTCGCTTCAATCAGATTTTACCAATGAACTTAAAGGCATTATTCCATCCAGGGAGATGTACGACAGGATTTATCGTGAAAATGGGTGGAGTTCCTTAACGATACTTTCTTTAGCTATAGGGCAGGGTGAATTGGGTACAACACCCTTGCAAATGGCAAATATGACTGCTGCTATTGCTAATAGGGGCTATTATTACACACCTCATATTGTAAAAGAAGTTGAGGGAGATTATGCTATTTCCGAAAGGCTTAAAGAAAAAAATGAAACAACTATAGATTCAGTTTATTTTGATGAAATCATCAGGGGGATGCAACTTGCCGTAAATGGAGAGCCCGGAAGTGGAAGTACAGCTCGTTCTGCCCAACTGGAAGATATTATTGTATGTGGGAAAACAGGCACAGCTCAAAACCCTCATGGGGAGGATCATTCTATATTTATTGCTTTTGCACCAAAGGATGACCCGAAGATTGCAATTGCGGTTTATATCGAAAATGGGGGATATGGAGCTACATGGGCAGCACCAACAGCAAGATTAATGATAGAAAAATACCTCAACAGAACCATATCTATTTCATGGTGGGAGGAGTATGTTTTAAGCGCAGATTTTATTCATAAGAAGAATGAGAAGGAGCATTAATATTTGGAAAAGTATTGACTGGTTTTCAGTAGCATTGTATTTGTTGCTGATTCTACTGGGATGGATTAATATCTATGCTGCGGTGTATAACGATGAGTACCAAAGTATTTTTGATGTTAGCCAGCGATATGGGAAACAGATGATATGGATGCTTGCTGCTCTTGTCATCATCATTGTCATCTTTTTGATCGATGTTAATTTCTATGTCTTCTTTTCTTACATCATTTATGGTCTTGTAGTTTTAAGTCTTATTGCAGTGCTTTTTGTTGGGAAAGAGGTTCATGGGGCTAAATCCTGGTTCTCGGTGGCAGGTTTTCAAATACAACCGGCCGAGTTTGCGAAGTTTGCAACCACTTTGGCCGTTGCAAGGTATTTAAGCTCTTATAATGTAAACCTAAATAATTTTAAGACATACTTTAAAGTAGCTGCTATTATCGTCATACCTCCTCTGCTTATTATTTTGCAAAATGACTGGGGATCGGCTCTGGTTTATTCTGCATTTATTCTGGTGCTTTATAGGGAGGGAATGTCGGAACTTGTGCTGCTTTTTGGGGTCTTTATTATTGCTTTATTTATTCTTACCCTGTTATTGCCTCAACTTATTGTTACAGGCATTATTGTTGGAATTGCAGTGATTATCTTTTGGATTATTCATAAGCATTTTCGTGAAGTGGGAATGGGGTTATTGATTTTGGCTGTTTTTTTCGCTGCTTTTTATGGCGTCCGGGAATATTACAAACCAGAGTTCTCCCTTTTTTATACTGCTATCCTGGCTATTGTTTCATCCGGCTTGGTTTTCTTAATTTATGCACTTCGAGCACGCTTAAGGTATATTTATTTTCTGTTGGTTTTTCTTTTTGCTTCCTTAGCATTTGCTCAATCTGTTGATTATGTATTTAATAATGTGCTTGAGCAGCATCAGCAGAAGCGGATTAATAATTTATTGGGGATAGAGTCTGATTTATTGGGAGCCGGTTATAATGTAAATCAATCTAAAATAGCTATTGGTTCAGGAGGTTTAGCAGGAAAAGGATTTTTGAAGGGAACCCAAACTAAATTTGATTTCGTCCCTGAACAAAGCACCGATTTCATTTTTTGTACAATCGGAGAAGAGTGGGGCTTTCTGGGAACATTTTTCATCATTGGCTTGCTGGTGGTTTTTCTTTTACGTTTGATTTATATTGCAGAAAGGCAGCGATCGCAATTTAGCAGAATATATGGATATGGCGTCGTTGCCATCCTGTTTTTTCATATCACCGTAAATATTGGAATGACGATTGGACTGTTGCCTGTGATAGGAATCCCGCTGCCGTTTTTTAGTTATGGAGGTTCCTCGTTATGGGGATTTACAATACTGCTTTTCATTCTCTTACGTCTGGATGCCAATAGATTGGAAATGCTTTAACAAAAAAGGCTGACGTTAAGAGACAGCCCAGTTTGTATTCATGCAAATTAATTATTCTGCAATTTCAAGGTTGGTAATTTCTTCTGTTTGTTCAAATGTGTATTCCGGGTATTCATAAATAGGCATTCTCTCTTCTGTTTCACCAATTGAATAACCCCAGACCGTTTTATATTCTTTAGTATCCTCGCCCATTTCATCCAACTGCTTCATATATTCGCCAATGGGTTTTGATTCTACAATCACTACTTTTCCCATCTTATTAATTATGGGGCTGTGTCTTCTTGTGGCATCATGATCAAATTCGAGGATTCTTCTTCCATGCCTGGTTATACCTATAGTTCTGTACGTGAGGCTTTTGCCTACCCCCGGCAGGTTTAGGACATTCCTATCCGTTGCCAGGAAGGGAAGGTTTGCTTCTTCCTGTAATTGTTTAATATTCGCCGTCATTTTTTCGGCATTTTGTGCAAATTCACGTGTTTTGTCATGGTATTTATGAGGAATAAGCCCCAATCGCTTTTCTTCCAGTTGTTCCTGTACTGCTCTTGCATTGGTTGCAAAGTTATGGTAGTTTTCCATGTAGCCTTTTACCGAGAAGGTGTAATAGGGAAGAACTCCCACGTCGTTTAATACCTGTCGTAATTTGGCCGTATGGCCCCTTCTTGAAGCTGCTGCTGTAAATACCTGCTGATTGGTAACAATCCATCCTGCTGAAAGAAGTCTTTCAATCCCTTTTTTTGATTCGGGGGTGATTTCCATTGCAGATTCAAAGTGTGTTTGAATAACAAATTGCTTTACACCAATAGCCGATGCCTTATCTTTAAATTCTTTAAGAATTTCAACCAGTTCACTTGTAATACGCTGTGGCAGATAAATGGGTAATCTGGTTCCAAGCCTCACTCTTAGTAATTCTGCATATTTTTCCCCATTTTTTCTGTACTTGTTATCTTCTTTTTTGTTTTTAGCCATTTCATAAACGGCATCCAGCACTTTTTTTAATGATTTATCAGAACTCATCAGCGCATCTCCACCTGTAATGAGGATATCCCTTAGCTGCGAATCATCTTCAAAATATTTCATAAGCCTTACCAGCTTTTGGGGCCAGGTTTCTGTAGGCTTTAATTCGTCCAGATTGAAATTTAGGTTGCCACGCTGGAAATCATACATACGCTGGCAGGAAACGCATAAACCTCCGCATGCACGCCCCATGGAATCGGGGATAAGAATGGCCACCTCCGGGTATCGTCTGTGCACGTTGTGGTGCGACGGGAGCAACCAGCCTGCTGCATTGGGTTTCCCGGGTTCTACAATATCTTCTTTTTCCCAGGCAACAATGTGTCCAAATTCGTCTATTAATTGTTTGCTGTATATGACATAATCCCGGATAGCTAAATCAGCACCCGTAGAGGTGTCCCCATCAACATCCAGTAATGAAAGATAATAGGGGTTAACAAAAAATGGAATTCCGGCTTCCTTAGCATCATAAAGCACCTGCATAGTTTCCGGATCTATAGAGTCATTGAGCATCCGGTTTAGAAGATCCGGGTTACGAATGGCAAATTTTAAATGGAATAGTTTGGTTTCCCACCAGTCAAGCATTTTTTGATACTTATCTTCAAAGCTCATATCTTCTTCAAAGTTAAAAATGCTATTGGTGATTTCTCCCGAATCAAACATTTCAATAAATACCCGGATGATGCGATCTTTATTTCTTCTTCTTCTTTCTGCAATATGCGTTTCTAAACCCGAGGGGTGTCTGCCCATCCAGTTTTCAACAGTTTTCTTGGAAGGAAGACTTTTCGATTCAGTGGATTGAAATTGACGAAAAAGCTCTATCATATCCTGAAAAAACAGTGGCTGAGCTCCTCCAATCCCTTGTTTTGCTGCTAACCACAGAAGTTTAATGGGATTACTTTTAGCTACTTCTCCACGCAGGTTTAAATCGGCATATTCCAAATCGGCATGCTCGATGTAATCTAAAATTCGAATCGCAGCAAAGTCATTCCACTGCAATTTTTCAAATGCTTTTCGGCCTTTCACCTCTTCCTTATAGTATTTTACGGCCGTTGGATTTTGTTCTAATTGTTGATGCACCCATCCATGTAAATTCTTAAATGCTTCCTCAATGTTTTCGGAATTTTTTAGAATATGATTGAGTTTAGGATTTTCATCAAGTAGAATATTTAATAGTCGTTGCGATTTTGGTGAGATTCTTACTTTTTCTTCTTTCTCAATTAATGTCATAGCAATCCTCTTTTCTTTGTCCTCCAAAAAATTAATAAACCTCAGTTGTTTAAGTCAGGATAGAAATTCTCGGGTGAAAGCTTGGTGGTAGCAATCCTTTCCAAAAACTACAAAATAATAAAAAATTGGGCAAAAAGCAAAATGATTTGGCATTTTCCGGCCTATACTTTTGTTAAGATCTTGATTTCATGATTGGTTTCCACGAATTTGATGATTTCGTGCATAAAATTGTGAAAATTTAAATCAAGATAATCGTAATGCTCTTTAAACATTTTCATTGCAAAGGCTGTGTGATCTGGTAAGGAAGTGTATTTTGACATGGCGTAGAGCACAGCTTCAATACCTTCTGTTCTTTGATAGGAGAGAATTCTTTTCGAAGCAATCAATTTCGGTAAGAAGTCCTGAACTGTCAGCGGTAATTTTTCTTTATTTTGGAGCAATAATTCGTGAAAATTTTGCACGTACTCATCAAGGGGTATATCTGAAAACTCAGACCAGTTTCTTGCCAGGTAATGATCGTATAGAATATCAATAATGATTCCGGCATATTTACCATATTTTGGAGCAAAAATTAGTTTTGCTTTATGAACCAGGGGGTGATGATCAGTAAAGGTGTCGATGTGCCGGTGCATGAGTATTCCTTTCCGGAGTTTCTCCGGATACATCATAAACATCCTTCCCTTTACATGATCTCCAATGAAGTTTCCTATTTTAACCTTATCGTCCTCTCCTGATAAATAAATATGCGCTAAAAAATTCATTTTTTGATTTAATATATTGTTTAATAACCCCTCTTATTATATAAATGCAAAAACAGGCTAAAAAGTTGCGGTAACTTCCAGAAAAAGATCAGAATTAACATCTATTTATATAGGTTTCCACAGCCCTTATTTTCCCTTAATATTTGAACCGTTTAAGGGTACTTTTAGTTTAAGGTGTATGTATTATCTGGATATGTTTCTTAACATATCTTTAAGGAAGATAAAACCATTAAAAGGACAGATCTTGTTTACAAGCTGTTTAATAGTTCTGTGAAGCACAAATAACCAAAGAAAGCCTAAATAAAGTTATGTTTTTTCATTGGAAAAATTAACTTTGTTAGGCCAATTTACATTAATCATATATAAAATAAAAAAGGAGGAAATATGACTAAGAAGAATGTCATTATTATTGGAGCTGCTGGAAGAGATTTCCATAACTTCAATACCTATTTTAGAGACAATGAAGCTTTTAATGTTGTAGCTTTCACAGCTGCACAAATTCCCGACATCGACGGGCGTAAATATCCAGCTGAATTAGCCGGAAGCTTATATCCAGATGGAATTCCAATATATGCTGAAGAAGATCTTCCCAGACTTATTAAAGAATTAGAAGCTGATGATTGTGTATTCTCATATAGCGACGTTACTTATAACCATGTAATGCAAATGAGTGCAATAGTGAATGCTGCTGGTGCAAACTTTGTTTTACTGGGCGCTAAAGATACGATGGTGAAAAGTACGAAACCTGTTATTGCAGTTGGTGCTATTCGTACAGGTTGTGGTAAGAGTCAGACCTCACGTCGTATTATTGAATTATTGATGGAAAAAGGATTGAAAGTTGTTGCTGTACGCCACCCAATGCCTTATGGCGACCTGGTAGCGCAAAAAGTTCAACGTTTCGCAACTGTTGATGATTTGAAGAAACACAATTGTACCATCGAGGAAATGGAAGAATATGAACCTCATGTTGTGCGTGGCAACGTAATTTACGCAGGTGTTGATTACGAAGCGATTCTTAGACAGGCTGAAAACGATCCCAATGGCTGTGATGTAATTCTTTGGGACGGTGGTAATAACGATTTCCCATTTTATAAGTCTGACCTTACTGTAACAGTAACGGATCCACATCGCGCTGGGCATGAGTTGCTTTACTATCCAGGTGAAGCTACATTGCGTATGGCCGATGTCGTTGTAATTAACAAAATGGACAGTGCATCTCCTGAGAACATTCAGATTGTACGTGAAAGTATTGAAAAAGTGAATGGAAATGCAATCGTTGTTGATGGCGCATCTCCAATAAAAGTAGATGATCCTTCTGTTATTAAAGGAAAGCGCGTGCTTGTAGTTGAAGACGGACCAACGCTTACTCATGGTGAAATGAAGATTGGTGCAGGAACTGTTGCTGCTCAGAAATTTGGAGCTTCAGAATGTGTCGACCCTCGCCCATACACTGTTGGCAAACTTTCAGAGACTTTTGAAATTTATCCTAAGATTGGGAAATTATTACCAGCTATGGGATATGGCGATCAGCAAGTAAAAGACCTTGAGGCTACTATTGACAAGACAGATTGCGATGCAGTTATTATTGGAACACCAATTGATTTAAACCGTATCGTGAATATCAAGAAACCCAATACACGGGTGTACTATGATCTTCAAGAGATTGGAAGTCCAAACTTACAAGAGGTAATCGATGATTTTGTTGCAAAACATAATCTTAAGTAAGATTACACGATACTTTTGAAGAGGGATCACCAGGTCCCTCTTTTTTTTGGCATGATATTCGATTTATACTTTAAAAATCATCTTGTCAGTTTGATAGAAACTCGTATTTTTGTAGGTGTAAAAATTAGGCTATGGTTCGAACTATTTTTCTTAGCATAACATTAGGATTGTTTATATCACAGACAGCCGTTTCCCAAGTTGTTTATCCTGATGAAAGCAAACAGGATACATCTGCAGTGAAAGATACTGTAGCTGTGGCTGATACTACAGTTGCTAAAGACGCTGGAGCGCATCTCAAAGAGAAACCGGAAGAGGCTTCATCAGATATCATCATTAAGCATGATAAAGAACGTTTGTATGTGGATGTTAAGAAAATATACATGAATGATTTGTATTACACACTTCCTGGAGATTCGAAAATTAGAAAAATGGATCAGCGCCTCGTACATAAGATTATATATGCGACGGGTAAAATTGAAATTGTCAATGAAAACCCCCCGGAAATAAGAAATGTGGGCGACTGGAAAAAGGTAAAAGTTACTTATGATAGGGCTGAGGTGGATGGTCTAGTAGAGGTAACTCATCTTAAAGCTGTTGCTGAAGGCTCTACCAGAGGCTTCTCAACACCCAAATCTCTCGAGCGAAGTGCAATTATAATCCTAAAACGAAAGGCTGCTCTTGTTAATGCACCCATGGTATTGGTTACGGACAAAAAAACTCATGTAGCTTTTGGGGAAGCTCCAAGCACTACCCTTATGGGAATCGCTTATTCCTATAAATAATCGCCTTACTTTACGGTCTTTTGACAGTTCAGGACAATCTCGTTGTGGAGTTCAATAAGTGTTTTGAAATCTTTGTTATTTGTAATTTTCAACCAACTATACCTTAATTTGGAAGTTAGTTTTTTCCAACCTGTATAATGGTGCAAAGCTATAAGTCCGGTTGGATACAAGCTTAATGGGTAGAGCACTTTTACCCACCAGTCAAAGTCTGTTAAACTTGCAAACAAAACCGTTTGTGTAATATAGAAAATAAAGAACAATAGCATTGCTACGACCATTCTGAATGAACTGATAAATTGTGCATCTTTTACTTTTCGAGTTATAAATATCGGAATGCTATAGGGGATGATATTGTTGATAGCTCCATAAATAAAAAAAGGTAAGGAAACCAATTGTAAAAGGGCATGACCTAATTGATTAAAAATACAAAACGGAGCTCTTCTAATGACCCAATACCTGAACTTGAATTTCTTTATTAAATGCTTGTATTTTTCAACCTTGCTTGCCAGTGGCTTTATTTTTTCTTCTGATCCAGCCAATTGATCGTATTTTGTTGCTATTGATTGTTCAGCTTTTAGAAGATGGAGCTTCGAAAAGTTTTTTCCATTTCTTTTTTTTGCGAGTAAGGGTCCACATACCTTTGCAAGGGTGTCAATGGTTACGTAATAGGCCTCACTCTCGATATGGACCATGTATTTTTTTAGTTGCCTGCCCACTTCTTCGCGAAGCAAGTTCATTCCTCGAGGTGGATTGGCTTTATATTCTTCTACAAATTGCTCAAGAGGGATCGCTTTTCCATAGTAGACCGTAAGTCGACTTTGAACGTGATAATAATGCTGATAATCCAAACCTACAGGGACGATTTTAATCCCCATTGAAAAATCCGTTGCCTCCTCGGCCTGAAATGCAATTCTGGAGATACCTTTTTTTACAGTTCGCAGTTTTCTTCTACCTGCATGATTACCCTCTGGAAGTATCGTTAGTCTTTTTCTCTCTTTTAAGACATCAATCGTCTTTTGAAAAATAGCATCGTTGTTTTGCAGATTGGTTTTTCCATCACGAATTCTGTATATGGGCAGAATTTTTAGAAAGGTCAGAATTTTACTGATGGTTTTCTTTTCGAAGATATCAGCCCTGGCCAGAAATACAGGTTCCCCTTTATAGGTTGCCAAAATAGCAAGGGCATCCATTAATGCATTTTGATGATTGGGCGCGTAAATCAGAATATCATCTTTATTGAAGGTCTCTTCTTTGTATGAATAGGTTTTAAAATAAGTTCTAAATATAAAATCAACAATAGGTTTTAGCATGCCATAAAGCAATGACCATTTTTCTATTGTCTCTCTTTTTGTTCCTCCAATAATCATATTATTCTTCATTAAGCGATTTTAAGGACCATAATCCAGCGAGTGCTAAGCCTGAAAGGATATGCCATATTCCCCACCAGGCAGCAATAAAGGCCATTCCTCCAAGCTCCAGATCCGCAGGAAATATTTTAGGGTTAAAAATGAGAACCAGGGCAAGACCGGAATTTTGAATGCCCGTTTCTATGGTAATGGACCGCCGGTTTTTCCGCTTAAGCTTAAACAGGCTGCTAATACCAAAACCGGTAAGCAGTGCCATTGCGTTGTGGGCCAATACGATAAGGATAATTAAGTGAATATACTTAAGAAAATAGCTGAAATTACTGGCCAGAGCAGCAAACACAAAGCCCATAAAAATCAGAATAGAAAATATTTTTACAGGTTTGAGAATCTTTATTGTAGTTTTCGGAAATTTTCTTGCGAAAATGATGCCCAAAATCAGGGGAATTCCTAAAAGAATAAAAACAGTCTGAAACATTTGTATGGGATCGATCTCAATGGGGCGAAGCAGAGGCGAATGCTTTGCATATTGGCTGCCATAAAAAGCAAAGTTAACCGGAGTCATAAATATGGCTGCTAAAGTTGCTATTGCTGTTAGACTAACCGATAATGCTGCGTTCCCTTTTGCAAGTTGTGATAAAAAATTAGAAATATTACCTCCCGGGCACGCAGCAACAAGTATCATTCCAAGGGCCACTGCCGGTGTTGGCTGTAATATCATTACCAGAATGTATGTAATGAAAGGGAGCAGGAAAAATTGCGAGATTGCTCCTATAATAGCAGCCTTTGGGCGTAGTAGAATGTTTTTAAAACTCTCTGCCTTTATGTCCAGTGCCACTCCAAACATAATAAAAGCTAATGTAATGTTCATGAATAGCAGGCCTCCCGGGCTGAAATTCAGATCAATACCATCCAATACTTTCAATGCTTCTGCCATAGAATAAAAGTTTGTTTGGGTAAAAATAAGTAAAGCGATCAAAAAAAGAAAAGTTCACAAAAAATTAATGACCGTTTATGAAATATTTTAGGGCTTTTTTGTATCTTTACGTATATTCCGGGTAATGGCTTCGGTAAAATCTAAAAAACTTCGGCTGTATTTATGAAAGAGAAATCAGAACTTATAAACCTGATTGAGAATTTGTCTGATATTCTTTCTGTGCTGGTTGAACTTAAAAAGAGGGGAAAGTTCCAGGAGGCACTTAACAGAGTAGATCAGACCCTGGTGGATTATTTTAAGTTTGACAGCTCTTTTCTCCTGTCACTATCGGAAGAATTGCTTGTTGATGTTTTAATAGATAATAAAGGACTCGACAGGGCACAGCTCTCTACATTGGCAGAGTTACTTAACGAGCAGGGCGAAATACTGCAGGAGCAGAATAAATTAAATGAGTCGAAAAAAGTATTAAAAAACACCCTCACGATTTACTATTTTCTAAATGAAGATCAGGACTTTTTTTCTTTTCGAACGATGAACAAGATGGTACTGATCAATGAAAGATTGTCTTCCATTAATATGAAAATCAGTGGGGATTAATTTTTTAGATGTAGCCTGGTTTTCCAAGTAATTTAAACATGTTTGTTTTGTACGCTTCTACTCCAGGCTGATCGAAAGGATTTACTTTCATCAAATAACCGCTTAAAGCACAAGACTTTTCAAAGAAAAAAACCAGCTGCCCCAGGTAGTAGAGGTTGATTTTAGGTATTTTAACAATAGCTATCGGGATATTCCTGTCCTGATGCGCCATCATCGTCCCAAGTTCAGCCATTTTGTTTACCTCTTCTATATGTTTGCCGGCCAAATAATTGAGCTTATCGGTGTTGTCGTCCTGTGCAGGAATCTCAACTCTTTTTTCCGAGTTTTCAATACTTAAAAGTGTTTCAAATAAGATTGGGGCCCCTTCCTGGATATACTGCCCCAGGGAGTGTAGATCTGTAGTAAACCCTGCACTGGCAGGAAAGATGCCTCTGTTTTCCTTGCCTTCGCTTTCTCCAAATAGTTGCTTCCACCATTCTGCAAAAAAATTGAGTTCAGGAGAGAAATGTACCAACATTTCTATTTGCTTCCCTGAGCGATATAATTCGTTTCTTAACAGGGCATACTGGGCAATGTAGTTTTGATCAAAATCCACAGAAGCATCGCACATCTTTTCCATATCCGCTACTCCTTTCACAAATTCATTTATGTCTATTCCTGTACAAGCCATGGGAACCAGTCCAACTGCTGTTATTACGGAATATCGTCCTCCAATATCATCCGGAATTACAAAAGCGGGATATTCCTCTTCTCTGGCTAACTTTCTTAAGGCACCCTTATTTTCATCGGTTATCACCAGGATCCTGTTTTTAGCATCATCTTTCCCATATCTTTGTAGCAATAAGTTCCTCAGAATTCTAAAGGCTATAGCTGGTTCTGTGGTAGTGCCCGACTTTGATATAACCACCAGGGAGAAATCTTTGTTTTTCAAATACCCGGTTAATTCAGCCAGGTAGCGTTCCGATAAATGATGTCCGGCATAAAGAATTTCCGGCTTGTCATTTTGTTTGAAAAAATTACCAGTGGCTTCAATAATCGCCTTGCCTCCCAGGTAAGAGCCTCCAATTCCTACCATTACGATAGCATCAGAGTTTTTTCTTAGTTTCTCAGATTGCTGGATGATTTCTTTTATTTCATCTGCTGAATAATGGCTTGCATGGTCTAACCAACCTGTAAATTCACTTCCTGCGCCTTCTTTTTTTTCTAATTTTTGCAAGGCCTGTATAGTTTCTTTCTTCCGCTTTTCGTAGCTTTCCGTGTCAATCGTCTGTAGGGCTTTCGAGATGTCAATGCTAATACGATCTTTCATGTGTTTTATATTTTATTTTGAAGGGTCACATTTCATAATTGTTTCATTGAAATGATGAAGAATACAAAATGCTAACGAAGGTTTTCTGTCAGGAGTTTTATTTCGATAGCGGGAGAAATACTTTCGTAGAGGATGTTATAAACGGCATCTGTTATAGGCATATTGGCTTTATAGTGCTCATTGATGGTGTGAATAGATTTTACAGCATAATATCCTTCTGCTATCATATTCATTTCCAGCTGTGCCGATTTTACTGAATATCCTTTCCCAATCATATTCCCAAAAGTTCTGTTTCGGCTAAATTGGGAATAGGCAGTTACCAGGAGATCACCCAGATAAGCCGAGCTTTTAATATCTCTGCTTATGGGATGTACTACATCAACAAAACGTTTGATTTCCTGGATCGCATTGGAAATAAGTACAGCAAGAAAATTATCTCCATATCCCAGTCCATGGCAAATCCCAGCTGCAATAGCTATGATGTTTTTAATCACAGCAGCATATTCGGTTCCGTAAATATCATCAGAAATACTGGTTTTGATATAGTGTGTTTGCAGTAAATTGGCTATTTCACGTGCAAATTTCACCTGTTGTGAAGCAATCGTTAAGTAAGATAAGCGTTCCAATGCAACCTCTTCTGCATGGCAGGGGCCGGATATAACCGCAAATTGTTCAAGGGGAACATGAAATTCGTCCGAAAAGTATTCCCCGATTATTTTGTGGTTCGATGGCACTAAGCCTTTAATGGCCGATACAATATACTTTTTTGATAAAGGTACATTTACTTTTTCAAGAGCTGCTGATAAGAAGGCGGAAGGAATAGCAAAAACCAGGATATCGGATTGTTCAATGACCTGGTTTATATCATCGCTAAGATGAATTTGCTCGGTATTCAGATTAATGCTACTAATGTAGTTTTTATTCCGACCGAATTTATTCAGATATTCTATGGATTGGGAGCTGCGCATGTACCAGTTGACTTCTGATACATTGTGCATGATAATCTTTGTTAGTGCAGTTGCCCAGCTTCCTCCTCCAAGAATACCGATTTTTTTGAAATCTGACATAATGGGTTTACTCGCTTACATTTTCCAGCCAGGAATTCACTTCTTCCAGACTTGGATTCGTAAGGCCCAATTTATGTTTTTTATTCAAACCACACAACTGATTGTGGAGTTTTCCGGGTTTTACTTCTTCCAGGCTATTTAATGTTAGATAGCCTGCTTTTTGTATAACCGGAACCCAATCTTCAGGAATGCCGGCTTCCACGTAGGTGCCTGCCGGATCTTTTTCTGGCTTTTTCTCTGGGCGCATTTGTGGAAAAAAGATCACATCCTGTATGGAGTGGGAGTTGGTTATGATCATGGCTAAACGGTCTATTCCTATCCCTAAGCCAGCTGTTGGGGGCATACCGTACTCGATTGCTTTCAGAAAGTCTTCATCTAGCATCATGGCTTCTTCATCACCTCTTTTCCCAAGCAACAATTGTTCTTCGAAACGTTTGCGCTGATCAACCGGGTCATTAAGCTCTGAATAAGCATTGCATATTTCTTTTCCATTACAAATAGCCTCAAAACGCTCTACTAAACCTTCTTTCTCTCTATGCTTCTTCGCTAGTGGCGACATTTCAATAGGGTAGTCGGTAATATAAGTGGGTTGAATCAATTTGGGTTCACATTTTTCCCCAAAGATTTCATCGATGATTTTTCCTTTTCCCATCGATTCATCAATTTCAACATCCAGTTTTTTTGCTGTTTTCTTGAGTTCTTCTTCGTCCATTTCTGAGATGTCAATTCCCGTGAACTCTTCAATCACTTCAAACATGGTGTATCGCTTCCAGGGGCGCTTGAAATCTATTTCGTTTTCGCCAACTTTTATTTTTGTGGTGCCATGTAGATCCAAAGCGATTTTTTCTACCATTTCTTCTACAAGTTCCATCATCCACTTATAGTCTTTGTATGCCACATAAAGTTCCATTTGAGTGAATTCAGGATTGTGAAAGCGTCCCATTCCCTCGTTACGAAAATCTTTAGCAAATTCGTAAACACCTTCAAATCCACCAACTATCAAACGTTTCAGGTATAGCTCGTTGGCAATTCTGAGGTATAGGGTTTGATTTAGTGTGTTGTGATGCGTTTTGAATGGTCTGGCAGCAGCTCCTCCATATAGAGGTTGAAGAATAGGGGTCTCTACTTCAAGATATCCTTTTTCATTTAGGAAACCACGCATGGAGTTTGTTAGTTGTGTGCGCTTGATAAAAGCTTCCCTAACCTGCGGGTTAACAATTAAATCCAGGTAACGCTGACGATAACGCTGATCAGGATCCGAAAAGGCATCATAGGTTTTTCCGTCTTTTTCTTTTACAACCGGCAGAGGGCGCAATGATTTAGATAATATAGTTAGTTCCTGTGCATTTACCGAGATTTCACCTACCTTGGTGACAAATACATTACCACGAATCCCAATAAGGTCTCCTATATCTAAATGCTTCTTAAAAACCTGGTTGTAAAGGGTTTTATCTTCATCCGGACAAAGAGTATCCCTTCGTAGATACACCTGTATTTTTCCGCTTTGATCTTCCAGTTCAATGAAGGAGGCATTCCCCATAATCCTTCTGCTCATAATTCGCCCGGCTATGGAAATATCCTGTAAATTATTTTCCTCCGGTTTATATTTTTCTTTAATGTCTTTTGAATTAATTGTGGTTTTATATTCATTTGCCGGATAAGGGTTAATGTTTAAGTTTCTTAACTCTTCCAGCGACTTACGTCTGATTTGTTCCTGTTCGCTTAATTCTAAATTGAGCATACCGTTTTAATCTTTTATGAAAAATTTGTGCAAAGATAAAATATAATATCTAAATCTTGGTTTATCAGGCAGATAAAAAACCGTAATCTACAAGCCCTTTATTTTACATCATAATTATGCTGAATAATTATACCTTTGCAGAAGGGTAAATTTAATAAACGATTCCATGGAAGATAAAAGAAGTAAGGGTAGAAGACTGCCAAGGTGGATGAAGATGAAAATGCCAAAAGGGGAATCTTATTCAAGTGTAAAAAATATTGTAAACAGGCACGGCCTGCATACCATATGTACAAGTGGAAATTGTCCGAATATCGGGGAATGTTGGAACCGGGGAACAGCAACCTTCATGATTCTGGGAGACATTTGCACCCGCAATTGCAAGTTTTGTGGTGTAAAGACAGGGAAACCTCTACCTCCGGATGAGATGGAACCGGAATGGATAGCTGAGTCGGTAAAATTAATGGAGCTTAAACATTGTGTAATTACTTCTGTTGACAGAGATGATTTAGCAGATGGTGGAGCCGGTTTTTGGAGTAAAACCATTCGCAAAGTAAAAGAAGTGAATCCGAAAACAACCATAGAAGCCCTGATTCCCGATTTTGATGGAAGGGCAGATGCTATACAAATGGTTGTGGAAGCAGGCGCAGAGGTTGTTTCTCATAACCTGGAAACAGTTGAAAGAATTACTCCGGAAGTTAGAAGCAAAGCGGAATACCGCCGAAGTTTATCGGTGGTTAAAGAGATTGCTACTTCCAGGGCTGTTTCAAAGTCGGGAATCATGCTGGGGCTTGGAGAAACCCGGGAAGAAGTGCTGCAAACTATGGATGATTTGCTGGCAGTGGGATGCGAAGTTCTTACCATTGGGCAGTACCTGCAGCCAACGCTGGCGCACAGGCCCGTGGCTGAATTCGTGCCTCCGGAGCAGTTTGAATATTATGAAAAAGTGGGACTGGAAAAAGGATTTAAATTTGTAGAATCAAGTCCATTAGTACGCTCCTCTTACCATGCCGAGAAACATGTGGGATTGTTTTATGAGAAGAATGCTGCAACACACTAATTTTTTAAGGAATGCTACCAATTATTGATTATAAAAATTTAGGATTAATAGACTATAAAGAGGCCTGGGGTTTTCAGGAAGATCTTTTTCAGCGTATGGTAAACAAGAAACTGGATAAATTCCCGGGAGATGAAAAGGATAAGGTAAGGAGCCTGCTTATTTTTTGCGAGCATCCCCATGTTTATACATTGGGGAAAAGTGGAGAACAGGAAAATTTATTGATAAGCGATGAGCTGCTAAAAAAAATAAATGCTACATATTATCGCATAAACAGGGGAGGTGATATTACTTATCACGGACCGGGTCAAATCGTTGGTTACCCTATCTTTGATTTGGAATTATTTGGTTTGCAGGTGAAACAATATATTGCTAACTTGGAAGAATCAATAATCCGCACGCTCGCTGTGTACGATATCGAAGCTTCCAGGCTGGATGGAGCAACAGGGGTGTGGCTGGATCCTGAAAAGCCTGGGAAGGCAAGGAAGATTTGTGCAATTGGTGTTAAAGCCAGTCGCTTTATAACCATGCATGGCTTTGCATTTAATGTCAACACTAACCTGGATTATTTTGGGTATATAAATCCCTGCGGATTTGTTGATAAGGGCGTAACTTCCCTCGAGAAGGAGTTGGGCAGAAAAATGGATATGGAAGAGGTTAGGCAAAATCTTAAAGGGAAGCTGGCCGAAGTGTTCGGCTATAAGTACGGGAAAAATGAATAATAATATATATGAACAAAAGATGGATAATTAAAGATCAAGGAAGCGATGAAGATGTAAAAAAACTGGCAATAGAATTAAATATTCATGAGGTACTTGCAAATTTGTTAGTTCAGAGAGGCGTTAAAACATTTGAACAGGCAAAATCGTTTTTTCGTCCTCAACTGCAGGATTTGCACGACCCCTTTCTAATGAAGGATATGAATTTTGCTGTCGAGCGGATTGAAAAGGCCATACAGCATAATGAGAAAATCCTGATTTATGGGGATTACGATGTAGATGGTACAACTTCGGTCGCTTTGATGTATTCCTTCCTGCGTGAGATTTATCCACAAGTGGGATATTATGTGCCGGATCGTTATGGCGAAGGCTATGGGATATCTCACAAAGGGGTTGACTTTGCAAATGATAATGGAATAGGTCTTATTATAGCCCTGGATTGTGGTATTAAAGCAGTCGATAAAGTAAAATATGCCAAGGAGAAAAACATCGACTTTATCATTTGTGATCATCACTATCCCGATAAAACTATTCCTGATGCAACAGCTGTTTTGGATCCCAAACGGCCAGGTTGTGATTATCCATTCAAAGAACTAAGCGGATGCGGAGTGGGGTTTAAACTCATACAGGCTTATGCAAAAACTGCAGGAATTCCATTTGAAAAGCTGATCCCTTATCTTGATTTGGTGTCGGTAAGCATTGCTTCTGACATTGTGCCCATTGTTGGAGAAAACCGTATCCTGGCCTATTTTGGTCTCCAGCAATTAAACGCCAATCCAAGACCCGGACTTAAAGCAGTTATTCAATTGTCCGGATTGATGAATAAAAATATTGCCATTGAAGATATTGTCTTCAAGATTGGTCCCCGAATTAATGCCGCCGGTAGAATTGAAAGTGCAGATAAAGCAGTCGATTTATTGATTTCTCAAAATACAGCATCGGCAAAAAGCATCGGTGATAAGGTTAACTACTGCAATAACGAACGAAAGAGTATTGACAGAAACATTACGCAGGATGCTTTGCGAATGCTTTCAACAGAAGAGCAATTGGGCGAAAGAAGAACTACAGTTCTGTATAACCCCGATTGGCATAAAGGAGTTGTGGGTATCGTTGCTTCCCGGCTTATTGAAACTTATTACAGACCAACGGTGATCCTTACCTCTTCCAATGGATTGGCCACCGGATCGGCTCGTTCTGTTATGGGTTACGACATTTATCAGGCTATTGAGCAATGCTCCGATCTGCTTGAAAACTTTGGAGGCCATATGTATGCCGCAGGCTTAACATTGAAAATTGAAAATATTCCTGCTTTTAGAGAACGATTTGAGAAAAATGTGCAGGAAACTATCAAAGAGGAGCAATTAACACCACAGGTTGAAATTGATGCAGAAATTGATTTGGAAATTGTGGATGATAAGTTTTACAGAATTCTAAAGCAATTTCAACCCTTTGGCCCCGAAAATATGGCGCCGGTTTTTGTTACCCGGAAAGTTGCCGATAATGGGGAAACCCGGCTGGTAGGATCATCCAAAGAACATATAAAACTGGGCGTAGTACAGGAGAAAAATCCCCTGAAAGCATATCCCGGTATTGCCTTTCAGCAAGCACATCACTACAAGCATATTCATACCGGCGATTATTTTGATGTTTGCTATTCTATTGAGGAAAACAATTTTAGAGGAAAGTCGGTTCTTCAGCTCAATGTAAAGGATATTAAAGCTGCCGTAAAAGGGCTATAGTTGCATGATAACCTGAAATTTCAATTCCGACAGACGGTTGCCTTCTATTTGGTTGGGGCCACTCGAGATTGTATTTCTGTCTTGATAAGAGCTTAAACTGTACTTCATATAAAAATTAATTTTAGCTTTTGTCTTCCAGCGTAAATTCAAATAGAAACGTTGCCCCTCGCCACTAAATGATGGGATGCTAAAGGCATAAAGAATGTCATTTTCGTAGGTGTAAATGGT
>CAYVSF010000007.1:0-19601 GCA_964453775.1 uncultured Bacteroidales bacterium | reverse complement strand
GTGAACAAGGATGTGGGGGTACGCGCCTTTGCATGGAATATCGATACGATGTACTAGTAACGTAATTGTTAAGATATCCATTAACCCCAACCTCATTTCCATTATCCTGTAGTTGTATTTTTATTCGCGGGTCATCCTTATTTACAAGGTGCTGTTGCGGTACTGCTGAGGTGTAATTCCTTTCAATTTCTTAAAGCATCTGTTAAAATTTGACAGATTATCAAAACCACATTCCATAGCGATTACGTTAATGCTTTTGGAAGTTTCATTCAGTTGCTCACAGACTTTACCTATCCTTACCAGGTTGATGTATTCGACCAGGGTGAAGCCCGTGATGTGCTTGAAAAACCTTCCGACGCTGGCTTTGTGCATACAAGCTACATCTGCGATACTTTGAATGCTCAATTTACTTTTATAATGATCAACGATGTAATCCATAATCCGGTTTATCCTGTCGTTAAGAATGGTTTCTTTTGTAATCGCTTCAGATTTGGAAAGCAAATCATATTCATCTGACAAACTGATTTCATTTAAAATGGATAATAGTTGGATGATTTGTCCAAAATATTCCATTTTATACATGGAAGTTATTTTTCTGGTAATATCATTCCTTAGCTTGCCTTTTAACTGAATTCCTCTTTTGGCAAGCTTTTTCAGGTTCCTTATATTCTTATATGCAGGTAATTGCTGAAAATCCTTTGAAGGAAAATATTCGCTAAAATAAACACAATAAGCCAAAACGTTTCTTATTTTATAACTGTCAGACTGCCATTGATGTGCCAGGTAGGGTGCAAGCAATACAATATCACCTGAATCAAATTCATCAACATTGTCGTTGATAATACGCATTCCTTTTCCCCTTGCAACAAATGTTAATTCATAACTGTCGTGGTTATGGTATGGAAAAGGGAAGCGTGTACCCTTTAATAATTTCGTCGCAAAAAGGGAATTTTCAGTAGGAGTAGGCCGAAGTGTCATTGATTTCATTGATACAAATTAAGCTTTATATTCCTGAATAAACAAACTATCTAGTTTATATAGTACCAGAATTGGTATAGTCAGTATTAACATTGGGGTATAATACCCATTATATTTACATTATGAATCTTAAGATTATGTGGAAATCTGACGAAGAATTATTTGCGATTGCCAAAACCGAATTATTTACAGCGTTGGTTGGCGATATTATGGATAAATTGGGATTTTATCATCAGTTCCTTCCGCAAAATTTAAAACCCATAGAGTCTAAAATGATTGTTATAGGCCGTGCTATGCCGGTATTGGAAGCAGATGTTTTTGCAGAACAAACGGACAGCTCCTCAAATCCGGTAATGGACAAACCTTTTGGGTTGATGTTTAAAGCATTGGATCAACTAAGTAAAAATGAAGTTTATGTTTGTACGGGGGGGTCTTACAATTATGCGCTCTGGGGAGGCTTGATGAGTACCCGGGCAATGAAAGTTGGTGCCGCCGGGGCTGTGGTAAATGGTTATTCGCGCGACACCAATGAAATTTTAAGTTTGGATTACCCGGTATTCTCAACAGGCACATATGCCCAGGATCAAGGGCCAAGGGGAAAAGTCATTGATTATAGAATAAGCATAGAAATCGGTGGCATTATAATTAGACCTGGAGATATTATTTTCGGGGATAGGGATGGTGTTATAATAGTCCCCCAGAAGATTGAAAAAGATGTTTTTAAAAAAGCCCTGGAAAAAGCAAGGGGAGAAAAACTGGTTAAGAAGGCTCTGGAAAAGGGGATGACAGCAGTCGATGCATACAGGAAATATGGGATAATGTAAATAGAGCGGCACTCTCTGCAATAGCCGGATTAGCAAGATACCGTAAGCAAAGTCTTTTATTGAAAACGGCGGTAATCAAACTTCGAAATTTACGGAATCACCAAAATAAAAATATCATTAGTTAATATAATGCAAAATCCATATCAATTAACAAACAAAGTTGCACTCATAACAGGAGGGTCAGAAGGAATCGGTTTTGAAACGGCAAAAGTATTTATCAAGCTAGGTGCCAAGGTTGTCATTACCGGGAGAACTTTAAAGAAATTAGAAAAAGCAAATAGAGAACTCGGAGAAAACTGTTTTATCTATCAAAACGACGTGACTGAAAAAAAGAGCCATCAGCAGCTGTTCGATTTTATTGAACGTGAAGTTGGCGACTTAGATATCCTGGTTAACAACGCAGGAATGCACCATAAAAAACCTACAATTGAAGTTACTGATGAGGAATTCCAGGCTGTTATCGACACAAACCTGAACAGTGTGTTTGCATTGACACGCACAGTCCTTACACCAATGATAAAAAGGAAACGGGGTTCGATAATTTTTATCAGTTCTATGGCTGCACTTTATGGTCTTGAGAAAATAATAGCCTATACAAGTTCAAAAACCGCTCTTATTGGAATGGTAAGGGCACTTGCATCAGAGTATTCGCATACTGGTGTGAGGTTCAATGCCATTGCTCCTGGTTTTATTAAATCAAAAATGTTGAACAAAGCGATGAGCAACGATCCCGAAAGGAAAAAAAGGGTATTAAGAAGGACACCCGCCGGACGATTGGGAAACCCTGAGGAAATTGGCATGGCCGCTGCATTTCTGGCCTCTGACGCTTCAAAATTTATTACAGGAGTATGTTTGCCCGTTGATGGAGGGAATTCAATAGGTTTTTAAATGATGAGAAAATTAAAAAGATTAATATCAATCCTGCTGCCTGGTATTTTCTTAATTGGTTATAATATTGGGACGGGGAGTATCACTGCCATGTCGAAGGCAGGAGCTTCATTTGGGACGGGATTGTTGTGGACCATCTTATTAAGCTGCCTGATCACGTTTTACTTACTGGACAGGTTCAGTTTTTATACCATCGTCACGGGCGAGACAATTATTAAGGGAATTAAAAGACATCTCCATCCTGGAATTTCAGGGTTCTTAACAACAGCATTGATTATTGTTATCCTGGCTGCTTTACTTGGGGTCATGGGGATTTTAACAGATACGATTTATGAAGGCATTGCCTTGATTAGTAATGGAATGCTCTCCAAGGCTATGATCGCGGCGATTCTTGGATTAATCGTTTTTGGTATATTAATTTCAGGATCAAACAAAACTTTTGAGAATGTCATGGCCCTCATCGTTGGCATCATGGGGCTGGCATTTATTATTGCTGTAATTTACCTCAAACCTTCGCTGGCATCACTCGGGAAAGGATTGATCCCTTCCCTGCCGAAAGCATCAGCAGGTAGTGATAACAGCGGATTTGTGGTCTTAGCCGGAATGACCGGGACAACCGTTTCTTCCGTGGTTTTTATTATTCGTTCACTTTTGGTGAAAGAGGCGGGTTGGACCATTAAAAACATGAAATCGCAGCGCATTGATGCTGCAAACAGTGCTTTTTTTATGTTCCTGATCAGCGCTGCTGTTATGATTGTTGCCTCAGAAACACTTTTCCCAAATAATATCAGGGTAAACACCGTTCCGGAATTGCTTCCCATCCTTGAGCCCATTGCGGGAAGTTTTGCCGTGACCATTATGGTGATTGGAACGGCGGCGGCCGGATTATCCTCGGTTTTGCCAAACATCCTTGCCATTCCGTGGCTGATTAAAGATTATCGGGAAAAAGAGAACCCGGTGAAAAAACCAAAAACATGGATGATCCTTGCATTGGTGTTGTATTGTACTTTAGGAACTGTTTTTGGGATCAGACCTATCTTCCTGATGTTGCTATCCCAGGCCTGTCTTGCAGTATTACTTCCTGTTACGACAATTTCTATGGCTGTTTTACTCCATTCAAAAAAAGTGATGGGTAAATACAGATTACAATGGATAGAGACCATGATTTGGGTTATAGTAATCGGGTATAGTATTGTAATGAGCGTTTTAGGTGCGAAAGGATTATTAATAGACTTACAAAACCTGTTTGCCTGACGATTTAAGCTAAATATATGAATGAAAAGCATATAATTACTGATTGATTCACTAAAATAATACTGATGTGATGCCCTTTTACCAGCTTACAGGGCAATAAAAGATACAATATGAAATTAGGATTTGGTTTATACAAACACATGCTCGGCGAAGAGCATTTCAAGTTTGCCAAACAATGCGGTGCAACCCATATCGTAGCCCACTTGGTAGATTATTTTGGTCATAATCAAAACAGGACGGATCAACCAATTGGTGGCAAAGAGGGTTGGGGAAAGGCAGGTGAGGGTAAAATTTGGGAATTGGATGAGTTGCTGAACATTAAAAATAGAATTGTTTCTCATGGTCTTGAATGGGAGGCCATTGAAAATTTTGATCCATCGGTGTGGCACGATATTTTGCTGGATGGCCCTAAAAAGCAAGAACAAATAGAATTGTTGAAACAACAAATAAGGATTGTCGGTGAGGCTGGAATTCGCATTATAGGCTATAACTTTTCACTTGCCGGGGTTGCGGGACGCATCACCGGAAATTTTGCTCGTGGTGGGGCCGAATCAGTAGGCATGGATGGCACAGATGATTCAGCAATACCTGCCGGTATGGTCTGGAATATGATATATAACAGAAAAGAGGGAGAAGGAACGCTTCCAAAAATTGATCATATAGAATTATGGCAACGTCTGCAATTTTTTCTTGATGAGCTTATACCTGTAGCAGAAGAGGCAGGAGTTGTCCTTGCCGCGCATCCTGACGATCCCCCTCTGCCCTATGTAAGACAAACACCGCGTTTGGTCTATCAACCTCACATGTACCAGAATTTAATAGACATGTATCCCAGCGATAGTAATAAACTGGAATTTTGTTTGGGAACCATTTCAGAAATGACCGCCGGAGATATTTATGAAGCAACAGAAAGGTACTGTAATCAAAACAAAATCGCGTATATCCATTTCAGGAATGTAAAAGGCAAAGTTCCCCATTACAAAGAAGTTTTTGTTGATGAAGGAGACATTGACATGCTGAAAATTTTGCGCATCCTGAAGAAGAACAACTATCAGGGGGTAATAATTCCCGACCATACACCCCAGATGGCCTGCAATGCTCCCTGGCATGCAGGAATGGCATATGCTATGGGATATATGAAAGCGGCCCTGCAATCAATAAACAATGAAGAATAGAGATTTACATAGTTTCAAAATATTATCCCGAATCATGCAGTTGGAAAGTGATATTTGCATGTTAGGAAAATTCCTGGTCTGAGATGAAAGGAATACAAAGACAAAGCATCGCTGCAGAGGCTAGACGAAGACATCTTTTGCAACCTTTATTCTCAAATTTCGAGTATCTAAATCCTCTTTTACAGTTTTCTAATACATCATCTGAAATCAAAAAAAAAAGAAATATGCAAGAAAAAAAGAATTTAATTCGGTTTATAGCTCTGGTTACAATACCGCTGATCCATATAATCTTTAGTGGATGTCAGGGCAATCAGGATATTATCATTGTAAAAAATTCATCGCCAAGAGGGGAAATAGTGGTAAGTACAGATGCTACTGATGCTGAAAAATTTGCAGCGGATGAGTTACAAACTTATCTGGAGAAAATATCCGATGCAGAGATTCCTGTAAAAAATGGCGAATTCAGTCCTCGTGGTAATCATATTTTCGTAGGACAAAGTACATCGGCCACAAATTTTGGTATTGATACGGAGGGATTGTCGAAAGAAGGATTTGTGATCAGGACCCTAGATGACAATCTTTTTTTGGTTGGACATGATGACGCTGGAACCCAGTTTGCAGTATATACCTTCTTAGAAAAGTATATGGGTGTTCGCTGGTTTTGGCCGGGGGAATCAGGTGAAGTTGTTCCTCAAAAACATACCATTTCTATTGGAGAGATCGATCATATTGAAGAGCCTGATTTTAAGTGGCGGGACCGCGGGCCGGGAGGAGCTTTGTGGGGAGCCACGGAAGGACCGACTGAGATGCATGCCAGATCTCTTTTGTTAGGAATAACGAAAGAACACCAAAAAGAAGTAAGGCTGTGGGAGAAACGGAATAAATGGGGAGGCATGAAAATATATGGAGGTCATATCCTGGCAGAAAGATTCCTCCCTGAAAGATATGCCAAAAGCCATCCTGAATATTTTGCCCTGGTTGATGGGAAGCGTACTCCACCAGATGAAAATTATGATCATAAACACGGAGCACAAATATGTACAACAAATCCGGATGTTTTGAAAATTGCCGTTGAGTATGCCATAAATTTTTTTAATGATCATCCAGATTATGACGGCCTTAATATGTCAATGAATGACGGACCTGGATTTTGTGAGTGCGAGTCATGCCTGGCGTTGGATCCTGACTCATCTGAAGATCCGGCAGAACGCGTTATCACAGACAGGATTTTTACTTTCTATAATCATGTTACGGAGGAATTACAAAAAACCCATCCTGGGAAGTACATTATTTGTCTGGCTTATTCCCGCTATAAAGAACCTCCTGTAAATGTTGAGATACATCCTAATCTGATACCTCAGTATACTCTTTGGAGTGCTTATAGCCATGCTGATACCAGTATCAAAAAGCAACATCATAAAATGGTTTCGGAATGGTCGGCATCAGCTGATGAATTGGCTATCTATGAATATTATATTAATGGTTCCTGGCCCGGGTTGCATCGCCTGGTGATGCCTTTTTATGCTAAATCAATAAAGGATCTCCATCAACAGGGGGTTAACCTTTATCAAACTCAATCGGGTGATGAATTTGCCATTAATGGACTGAATTATTATGTAGCGGGAAAATTATTATGGGATACTTCCCTAAAAACAGATTCTGTTCTGGATGATTTTTACCAAAAAGCATTTGGCAGATCGGGAGAAGCTATCAGAAATTTTCATCAGCGGCTCATGGATGCATGGACAGATGCAACCAGAGAAGGTGAAGATATCAGTTGCAATCCCATGAATAATGAACGGTTTTTCAAGTATTTTTCTCCCCGGTTACTGGAAGATTGCCGTGAAGATCTTGCAGAGGCGACGCGGTTGGCCGAAAATGAGACCATTCAATCACGGGTTGAATTTTATAAAAAAGGGTTTCATTTCACCGAGTTAACCGTTCATGCCTTAAAAGCTACTGATGAACTTGAAAAAGAGCTTGAGAGGTTGGGAATGAATCTATTCCCTCTGGAAAAAGCACTAACAGAAGTTCAAAGTATAGAAAGGAAAGAGGTTGCTAAAGAACATGTGAAAGAGACACTGGGTGCATGGGAAGCACGGAATAAATATGTTGAGGAGTTGAAAAACGATTATGTGCTTGCCTATTTCTGGGTAAAATATAATGATGGATACAAAGGCGTAAATCCCACCGAACATTTAAAAAAGATATTAGGCTCTTAACATGTTTTGGAAAATCTGTTCAGCAATAAGATAAAGTGACAGAATAAACATTGAAGCAATAATTACCGGTTTTGTGGTGATTCTGCCAACGAAAAACGTACGATGGAACTTTGAATGGAAATACCGACCGTTATCTGTTGATAAACCACGGCTGTTAGAAAAGAAGAAACATACAAATATGAAGCCAAACCCAAAAAAATAATAGGACTAAAACGATGAAAAGAGCATTAACATACAACCGGCAAACAATGAATAACAATATTGGTATAGAAATCAATTCAATGGCTTTGAAGGTTATGGCAACCATTTGTATAATGATGTATTTATTTGGATGCGATCGAAACTCTGAGTTTGACTTTAAGGTGGAAGGGCTTCATTATCTGAATAATAAACCCGTCGAAATCGGAATAAAAGATGGGGAGATAACCAGCATAAAACAAATCAAGAGGTTATCCGATGGAGCAAATCCAATGATCATTGCACCAGGATTAATTGATAATCAGGTTAATGGTTTTGTTGGCATCTCCTTCTCATTGGGAGGAAGCAACTTAACACACAAAGGAGTTGAAATAATAACGCAGGCATTATGGGAAAAGGGGGTTACATCTTACCTGCCAACCCTGACCAGCAATAAACAGGAGATATTGCTAAAAAATTTAAATATTCTTGCTGCCTCTGTGAAGGATGATAAACTACTTGGGTCCATTCCCGGGTTTCACCTTGAAGGGCCTTACCTAAATCCTAAAGATGGATACCGTGGGGCACATCCAAAACAGTTTATCAGGCTGCCAGACTGGGATGAATTCATGGAATTGTATAGGGCTTCTGGTGAAAAGATCCTTCAGGTAACTTTAGCTCCGGAAATGGAAGGAGCATTAGATTTTATTACCAAATGTAAAAATAACAATATCGTTGTGGGCCTGGGGCATCATGATGCCCCGGCAGAAATTGTATTTAAAGCTATTGACCGTGGAGCAAAAATCGCAACACATTTGGGTAACGGCATTGCGAATACCATAAACAGGTTTGACAACCCTTTTTGGTCTCAGTTAGCAGATTATCGCATGCTTATAAGTATGATCTGCGACGGGTTTCATCTTCCCCCAGAGCAAATCCAGGTTTTTTATAAGGTGAAAGGTAGCGATAACATAATCATAACCTCTGATGCAACCAGTTTTGCCGGTCTGAAGCCGGGTCAGTACCGGACAAAAACCGGTGAAATCATTGAATTAGCTGAAGATGGGAGGCTTTTCCAACCAGCTACCAATCAATTCTATGGCTCGGCATCTCCTATTGCCAAAGGAGTCGGTCATATCATGAAAGTTACCGGCTGTTCACTGGGGAAGGCAGTGCAAATGGCCAGTACTAACCCCGCACAATTATATGGGCTGGACGACCGGGGTACTCTTGAAAAGGGTAAACGCGCTGATTTGATTATGTTTCGTATGGAAAACCACCAGGTCAAAATACAGAAAACCTGGGTGAAGGGTGAACTGGTTTATGAAAGAGATCAATAAAATATATTATTATGAAAACATTTATTGAACAAAACAAGTTTGATTTGGCCAACGTAGCGGGAGAAAAAGCTGCCGGAATTATTCAAAATGCAATATCCAGAAAAGGACTGGTTGGTATCGTTATAGCCACTGGGGCAAGCCAGGACGAATTATTAAAATATTTGGTTAGCAAGAAACACATTGATTGGACGAAGGTTGTTGTGTTTCATTTGGATGAGTATATAGGTATTTCAGAAAATCATCCGGCTAGTTTTAGAAAATATTTGAAAGATTATTTCCTGAATCAAGTAGGACCTGTAAAGGAGGTGCATTTTGTAAATGGGAATGCACCGGATGCCCAAAAAGAATGTAGACGGATAAGTGCAATGATATCTGATTATCATATTGATCTTGCCCTGGTTGGTATCGGTGAAAATGGCCATCTTGCTTTCAACGACCCCCCAGCTGATTTCAGGACCAAACAACCATATATCATTGTGGAATTAGATAAACGATGCAGAATGCAGCAAGTTAATGAAGGTTGTTTCCCAGATATTAAAGAGGTTCCACAAAAAGCGATCAGTATGTCAGTTCAACAAATCATGAAATCAGAAAATGTTATTTGTTTTGTACCTGATTTAAGAAAAGCGGAGGCAGTTCGAAATTGTTTGGAGCATAAAATCTCAAATGCTTATCCTGCAAGTATTCTCAGGCAACATACATCTTGTAATTTGTATCTGGATGCGGATTCATCTTCACTCCTACATTCAGAAAGTTTGAAATAACGGATGGATGGATTTTAAACCCCGGGCTGATGATGATTATTCTATGGTTTTCAACCTACAATGAGGGAATAACCTCATGCTTGTTTTATTCTGAAATGCCAATTAAAATTTATGACCAAAAAATCAAAGAATAAATTGCTTATAGCACTGAGCGCAGTAGGTCCGGGACTGTTTTTAATCGGATATAATATTGGAACAGGCAGTGTAATCACCATGGCAAAAACAGGGGCCGAACATGGCATGAAGTTATTCTGGGCACTGGTTTTATCCTGTATATTTACTTTTATACTAATGATTGCTTACGGAAAGGTGACACTGGTCTCAGGTAGAACAGCTTTATCAAATTTTAGATCAGAATTCAAATATGGATGGATATTGGCATTATACATTCTTGTCGCCCTTATAATAGGTGAACTACTTGCGCTGATAGGAATTATGGGTCTTATGGCTGATTTGATCCACGAAGCTCTAAGTCTTATACTAGGGAATCCCGATATTAACAGAAACTGGATAGTTTTAGTAATAACCATAGGAATTTTCATTATCCTATGGATCGGACAATATAAAACATTTGAAAAAATATTGACCGTCTTTGTGATATTTATGGGAATTTCATTTATCGTGGTCTTTTTCATGGTCAAGCCTGATTTTTTAACTATTGTAAAAGGTCTGATTCCGGGAATCCCTGATCTTCCTGGCGCTTTTGGCATGACAGCTGCCATTGCCGGAACTACCTGCTCCGCGGCAGTGTTTATTATGCGCAGTACAGTTGTAGCAGAAAAAGGCTGGTCAATTAATCATCTGAAAACTGAAAAGAAAGATGCTCTGGTATCGGCATCTATGATGTTGCTTTTAAGTGGCACAATTATGGCAGTTGGTGCAGGAACACTGCATATTCTGGGATTAAAGGTAGAGAATACATTGGATTTGATCCACCTATTCGAACCTCTTGGCGGAAAATTTGCAGCTTTAATTTTGATCCTGGGAATTGTTGGTGCCGGATTATCTACAGTCTTCCCTATTGTACTGATAGCCCCATGGCTAGTGGCTGATTATACTGGTACCTCAAGAAATATTCATTCTGCAACTTCCAGAGGACTTATATTTTTCGCCATGCTTATAGCCTTGGGTTCCATTTTTATCAAACAAGCTCCACCATCCATTATCATATATTCTTTAATTTTTCAGGCATGCATTTTACCTGCTGTGGCTATTCCCATTTTGATATTAATAAACCGGAGAAAGCTAATGGGAAACCATAAAGCCGGAATCCGGGAAAATATAGGACTCTGGTCAGTGGTATTGTTTTCTTTGCTGGCAACATGGTTTGCAATAAAAGAAGTATTTATTTAAGAAAGACAGATAAGACATAACTGAAAGTGATTACCAGACAAATCACAGCAACATGGAAGACCATATAGAATGTGCATTTAAGCCCTGAAAATGGAAACAATGATACAAAGTCTTCATACAACTTCACATGTAAATGAAAAAACATGAAGAATAACATGAAAAACAACATCCCTGTTGATATTGTTCTCGCGCCAGAATGGTGGTATAAAAATACCGGAATAACCTTTGACCGTGATTTCTTTTTTGATCCATTAAAAAGGGTGGAAAGTGAACAACGAATGGAAAAGGAATTATATGAACGATGGGGAAAATACGGGTTGGGTACCGAGAAAGATAAAGCAAAACCAGAAATTGGAGCCGTCCACCTGGCAGCTGGTTTCATGCTTTCGGAAATGCTTGGCTGCGAGGTAAAATATACTGAAAATCATCCTCCTGCCGTTGTAGCAGCCAATAAGGAACATTTGGAAATTGATGTGGCAACCGCTTTCAAGTCAAAAGCCTACAAAGATTTTATAAATCTTACAGAAAAACTGAAATCAAAATACGGTTATCTCACGGGTGATGTTAATTGGGGAGGAGTGCTGAATATCGCTATGGATTTACATGGCGAACAGATTCTGATGGATTTATTAATGACACCGGATAAAGTGAGAAGCTATTTAAACAGCATCGCAGAAGTGATAGAAAAATGTACGGGTCAGATATCGGCAGAAACCGGAACCACATCGATTTCGGTGAACAGGACAGTGAGGCATCTGAAAAAACCGATTTTTTTGCATTCGGAATGTTCACATACAATGATTTCCAGTGATGATTATGAGCAATTTTTTATGCCCATAGATATTAAATGGAGCAGGGAAAAGGAGTCTTTTGGCATTCACTATTGCGGTGCTGATCCGCACCGGCATGCGCAATCATTTGCCCAAATTCCCAAATTGGATTTTCTGGATGTGGGCTGGGGAGGTGATATTGCCCAATTAAGAAAATATCTACCCAATACATTTTTCAATATCCGGCTTAGCCCTGTTGAACTGGTTCATATGTCTGACGAGGAAATCAGAGATACCATAATACAACTGGTCACTGAATCGGCAAATCCTGCACTTACAGGCGTGTGTTGTATTAATATGGACGAAAAGGTGTCAGACGATAAGATAGATGTTCTTTTTAGTACGGTGGACGAATTACGACATTCAGATAAAAATTGCATATCATAAAAGCAGATTGATGTTGATCTAAACTGCGCCGACAAAAAACATTTTTTAAAAGTTACAGTCACTACTTACAATTTACCAAACGCACCCTTGTATTTATTTATATATTAAACAAATTCAAAACGTTACGTAATAAACCATGAAAATAAAATCATATTCACTGTACCGTGCCAAATCCCGGTTGTCCAAACCAATTGCAGATTCAACACATAAGTTAACGGAGATTTCTTTTCTAATTACCCGGATAAAACTTGAAAACGGCATAGAAGGAGAATCTTACATGCTTTGTTTTCAATACAGTCCGGCTGCAATTGAAGGAGCGCTTCATGATGTTGGTCAGCTGGTGATTGATAAAGAGATATATCATACCGCCAGCGTGTTTGATACCGTCAATCATTCTAATGAATATTTCGGTCATGAAGGTGTGAACCGATGGGCACAATCGGCCATTAATATCGCCATGTGGGATGCATGGTGCAAGGTTTTAGGAAAGCCTGTCTGGAAAGTTTTAGGTACGTACTGCACTAAAATACCGGTTTATGGAAGCGGGGGCTGGTTATCCTATACCCCAGATGAATTGACAGATGAGGTAACGAGTTATGTGAAAAGAGGGTTCAGGGCAGTAAAAATAAAAGTAGGAAGTTCCGACTGGAGAGAAGACCTTGATCGGCTAAAGTTGGTCCGTTCAACAGTGGGGAAAAACATTGGCATTATGATGGATGCCAACCAGGGAATGGATGTTTCTTCTGCCCTTCAGCTCGCTGTTGCAGCCCGGGAATTGGATATCTACTGGTTTGAAGAACCATTGCTTCATACAGACTTTGACGGTTATCAGTCACTAAAACAACAGGCGGGTATCTCAATAGCAATGGGTGAGCGTGAATACAGCATCCTTCCATTGCGCGAATTGTTGCAGCGCAGGGCCATTGATATCTGGCAGCCCGATATTTTAAGGATCGGAGGAGTTGAGACCTGGCTGGCCAGCGCTGCTTTGGCCGGAAGTTTTCATATTCCTGTTTTACCCCATTATTACAAAGAATACGATGTCCCTTTGCTATGCACCATCCCCAATGGAAAAGGAGTCGAATCGTTTGACTGGGTAGATTCACTCATTGACTTCCCGTTAAAAATTGAAAATGGAATGGCTCTTCCCAATGAACTACCGGGTTGGGGATTTAGATTTAAAGACAATAAGCTAACAGAAATTAAATGATGATGAGGGGATTGCAACATTATGACATTTTTTATCCCTTGAAGTTCAAAACATAGTCAAAAAGTCAGCCAGATAACAGATCTGTTACCAAAGAATCTGGTACTTTATTTCCAATAAATACCTATTAGCTATATACTTCCTGTGAAATCTATAAACTAATATGTAGAACAGGTAATTTTATATTATCAAGTTGTAAAAACTAAACTCGTTAAATTAGATGCAATTTTTGTGTGCACTTTATCAATATGATATATACTTTAAATATTATTTAAAGGGACACTGCTGATGCAATGCATCTATTTCGTTACCAATGTTGATAACCATTCATTTACCATCTGCTGGTATTCTGGAGGGTATCTATTGAAATCATTTGGGCTCTCCAAAACCAAATTATTTTCTTTTCCATATAATTTGAAAATTTTTTGAGCCTCTTGATAACAAATTTCGACATCTTCATAAAACCAGTCCTGATCTAATTTTGGAGCCAATACATGAACAGGCCGTGGTGCAATTAGTGCAAGTACTTCATGAAAATCATAGGGAATTCTTTTCTCATTGCCCAAAAACAATCCCAATCTCGGAATAGTTGGCCGGAGATGGGAGTACCTTTTAATCCCTTCCGTTTGATTTCCGTGTGCATCCATACGCATAGATCCAAAACCACTGGAAGTTGAAATAGCCTTGATCCTTTCATCAAAAACAGCCGAATACAATCCAACCATTCCACCCAGAGAATAGCCGGCAAGCATGATCTTATCTTCATCAGCCAGCTCTGTAAGGCTTATTGCATCAATTACTTTTCTCACATCCTGAATCATAACTCCTAAGGCCGACAACTCAGGATTTTCCTCATAAAATTCAATTCCACTATCCCGGTTTCGATTGGCATAACCAAATTGATTAAACTCTACTGCCAGAAAACCATCTTGAGCCAATCTCTCTCCCGGAGTCAACCTGTACAAATAGTCCCGGGGCCAATCATAACCACTCGCATCAAGATAAGCATGAAGGTAGATTACAACAGGCATTTTCTCTCTCCTGTCAGCAGGATAGGTAATATGTGCCGTTAGTTTATTGTCAATGTTTATATCAGCTTTAATAAAATCTTTCCTGAACTTCCGCTCGTTTTCTATTCTGATCTTTTCAATTGTATCATAATCCGGCAAATCCCCGATAACGGATAAAATTTGATCTTTTATATGATCCGTTTTAATCTCCCAATCCTCCAATTTTTTTACCTCTCCCCCCTCCGGCATTTGAAGTATATCATCCAGATCTTTTTCTGGGAAATCATCTTTATTGAACTCTTCACCCGTAAGTTTCTGCCAGTCATCAAAGGTGTAGGTATATATTAAATTTTCTTTGAAAGTGAAGGGCTTGCGACCAAATTGCATGTCCAGCCAGTCTAAATGGTCCTCAACCATCTTTTCTGTCACTGCATGACCACCCGGCGAAGGATAAAATCCCAGATTTTGTTCTTTGCCAAGTATTTTATAGACCTCTTTAACAGCCAGGTAACATTGTTGGTCACCCCAGGGCTGGCCTACTTCGTCACGCTCACCAGTTCCCATTAAGGTGGGTATTGGTGCTGCCAGTGCCTGTAAAAAATGACTGTCAAAAGGCATTTTGTTTGTCCTTCCCATAAAAAACAACATGCGGGGATTGTTCCAATAAGGAAACCGCCGGGAACTGTTTTCCAGGTGTTCCCCTCCGTATTTTTCGGTTGCATATCTCCATAAATTGTAAGAACCTGAACCTGTGCCGGGATGACTATTAATAAAAGCATTCACTCTTTCTCTATCCATCAGTACTGCTATCATAGCTTGTTTGGCTCCCCGTGAATGACCAGCCTGAACTATTTTTGATGTATCTACATCATCTCTCGAATATAACAAATCAACACATCTTGATGCGGCATAAGCCCACCACTCCAATTGATTGCACTCATAATCAGGATACACTGCTGAAATATAGTCGGCATCCAGTCTGCTAAAGCGTGCTACAATATATCCGCGTTCAAGTCTGGTAAAGTCCCTGGATCTAACAGGTCCGGGTTCTACAATTGCTGGAAATGGGCCTTCTCCCTTCGGGATAAAAAGTTCCACGTTAACGATTGCCAGTGTATGATGTGACCGGTCATTACGATTTTCAGGTACAAGTTCGGGGTTGTAAGGTTGATTCTTTTGGGCGTATTCAACCAGAGTAACAGATGGGCCAAACCATAGCTGAACATTATGTTTTGTATACACATCCGTTTCTTCAGCTATAGAATCCTGGTATTTTATTGCAATTTTTTCCGGGTGTGGAGGCCAGTTACCCCAATTGTATTTTTTCAGCTCATCGATCATCTCCTCTCTGCGGCTTAACCATTCCATTGAATCAGTTACTGGATTACCATTTTCAAACGTAAGCAAATCAGGAGGGAAGGCATTGGTTGGAAGCTGATCAAAATCAGGGAGCAACTCACCTGTTCTTTGTAACCAGCTTTCCCATACAGGATGCAGTACCGGAACTTCACCTTCTATGTTCGAGGTAAATGTAGAAAGAAGATGTTCAAGGACTTCACGTTTTTTTTTTTTTGTATCATCATTCGTACTATTCTGTCCGTAACTTGTCGTGCTGACAGCAATAAGTATAAACAATGCAGGTAATAAATATTTCATCAGATTTTGTATTGTTTTTATCTTCAATAATGTTAGACAATTATTACATTAATAAAATTTCGGAATTCGTTAATTAAGATTTCGCAAAAGACTTGTAAATTTGATTTTTAACTAAACCTACCTCATGAAATTTAAAAGCCGTCTTTTCGTTATTTGTTTCTTCTATATTGTTTTTATTTATGCATGTAATCAGGATAAACCTGATAAAATCCTTTCAAAATCCTTTGAATTAAGGTATGTTTCCTCAGATACTGCTGCTAATGGCATCACCGACTTTAAAGGACCTACTTCCATTTTTGATCTTGATGAAAGACTGGATTATCTGACAAAATTCGCAGGTTATGGAACAAAATTTTTCAATGATCCTGGATTGAATACCAACGTTATTCAACAGGGAGCGATTGATTCAGTTATGAGGACGCTTAAACCCCAGCCTTACCCTAACATTCGCAGGCTTATTGAATTAGATCAATGGAAATATCTGGGATATAAAGAGAATCAACGTGAAACAGAGCTACAAAACATTAAAGAATGGCACCAGATGTCCAGTGCCCGTGTATTGGATGAAGCTTTGCATTTGTCAAAAGGAGAAATTACAAGATCATTTAGCCTCCAGAATTGGCGTTTGGGATTTTCCTGGAATCTTAATCCATTAGAGGAAACTCAGGATGTGTCATTTTCTTTTTCTGATGCGGTGAAAGTAGGACTTTCAGGTGATGGTAGTTTTTTTTATATCTCTGAAGGGGATACTGTAACAAAACAAACATATCGACCCGATCAGTTTTACTCTTTGAAGGTAGAGATAGACCTGGAATCCGGCAGGTATAATTTTTTAGTTAATGATGAACTGCTGGCTGATTTTGTACTGCTTTCAGAAATGAAGCAAAATATTGACCGCTTAACCATAATATCTTCTCGCGATGTCATTTTGGATGACCTTTTGGGCGTTGGATATGCGTTGGGAGAGAGAGGTTCCAGAACTCATCCATATTTCATTGATACTTTTTTGGATGAAGATTTCTCAGCCCCTCCTTCACCCGAAGGATTTGAGAAAACGGCTTACGATGATTCACGATGGAAAGAAGTACCTTACAAACGATATGCACACGGAGGAGAACGCAACCGTGATGAAATCCTGTATCTGCGAAAAATAATAAATATTGGTGATTTTGAAACAGCCCGGTTGAAAATTGAAACAGTCAGGCCTTCTGCTGAAATTTTTATAAACGGAACAAGGATAAAAGAGGTGGGAAGAGTACCCGAGACCATTGATGTAAGCCAGGTGCTAAAATCCGGAAAGGAAAATTTGATTGCTGTCAAGGTAAATCCTTTTGCGGTGAATGAGGTAAAACACCATATGAGTACCGACAGGTGGTCGAGCTGGTTTGCCGGTTTGATAAATCTGGAATTAACCAATGCCTCCTACATAAATGATGTTTTTGCTTATACCAGCGAGATTGACAAAACTGCCACTTTGCAATTATTCATTAATGCAATCTCAGAAAAGGATGAAGAGTTTACAGGAACCCTGAAAACAGAGTTTTACCCCTGGTATCCTGAAGAAAGCAAAAAAATTGTTGCTCAATCTATCGAAACCGTCCATTTAGAAAAGGGCATATCAAAAACTGTTGAGCAAAGTATTGATATTAAAAATCCACTGTTGTGGACTACTGCATCGCCAAACCTTTATAAAGTGAGAATTGAACTTCAGGATGAAGATGGTAATGCTCTTGATGATTATGTGCTTACCACTGGTTTGCGCACCATCAGCCAGGAGGGAGGCACCTTCCGTATAAATGGAAAACCGGAGGTACTGTTTGGCCCGCTTGTGTTCAATCAGCCCTATCCCCTTGAAAATATATCAAAATGGATGTTCAGTCCTCCGGAATCCAAATGGGTGGAGACTATTCTGGAATGTAAAAAAATGAATAGTAATGCAATTCGCATGAGCGTTCATGACCAACGCGTAGCTGGAGTGAACGACCGGAGACTGGCACAAATTGGAGATCAGATGGGTATCATGTTCATGTGGCAAACACCTTGCTGGATCAGGGAAGGTACTACAGATGATTTTGATTTTGAGGCCATTTCCGAATACATGAAATCTGTTCAGAATAATCCGAGCATAGTAATCTGGCAACCGGGAAATCATCCCCATGAATATACACCCGAATGGTACAGCCGTGTACTCTTCCATCTGAGCCAACATGACCCCAGTCGTTTAATATCCCCGGCAGCCGCATTATACCATATGGGATTGGAAGAACATGAATGGCCCGGGGACAACGGAAATATCATCCCGGGATGGAAACACCCGCAATTGGCCCGGGGAAATATGGAGCAAATTCCCTCCTATGGAAGGGACTGGCGAGTGGTGCGTGAATTTGGATCGGGTATAAATAA
The DNA here is from genome assembly GCA_964453775.1 of uncultured Bacteroidales bacterium. Taxonomy (GTDB): domain Bacteria; phylum Bacteroidota; class Bacteroidia; order Bacteroidales; family UBA12077; genus CAYVSF01. Next base: position 1,133 of record CAYVSF010000007.1, on the reverse strand, counting down.
ATATGTGGCAGTCTTTAACGATAGTCTTCGTATGGAATACCTGAACAGCAATACACATGCCTGGTTCGATTACGAAAGCGAAGAAACCATTGGTATGCCCAACTGGGATCTGCATAAAGGGAAACCTTATTATCATATGTATTCTTATGAGAAAGATTATAGTAAAGAAAATATTGGTAGGATCCTTGAATTTTCAGAATGGAGAGAAAGTCAGGCCTGGCAAGCATTAAGTGCTTACGAAACTTACCGGAAAAAGCGTTGGTTGGATTATGATGGCATGAACTGGTGTCCATTGCGGGGAGGACCCAATACAGCAACCTACATGAAGCCCGTAATCGAATACAGTGGAGAAGCCAAACTGGGATTTTATGCATTGCAAATGGTGTATCAAAGAGTGCTTGCAGGAAGTAAAAATGTTGACCTTGTTTATGGGCCGGATGATAAAGTCCCCGTTATAGTAATGAACCTGGATAAATCAAAAACGGTAAATGTGTTAATTTTGGTCAAAACAATGGAGGGTGAGATCGTTGCACAAATGGAATATGATAATGTTGAACTTGAAGCCGGTCGAACCGTGACTGAACTGGGATCATGGAAGCCAGAACTTAAACCAGAGAAGTATTATAGCTTTGAGTATTATGTCAAATAAAAAGGTTCATTTTCATGCTTGTCAGGGTAAGGTGAAAATTTAAATAGCATCTATGGCATATTCCCACTATAAGCTCTTTTTTAAAATTCTGCTGGCTGATTGATTCTGTAGCCGAATTTTTCTTTTTAAGAGATAATGCATCAAATATTGGCTAGGTCAAGTTAATGGTTCTTCGAATTTTACTCATAGGTATGAAGGATTACCCCGGGTTTTGACCTGGAAAGTTGATGTTGGGATTATATTAATTATGCAAGTTTACATACCTCTGTATATCATAGCTTTAATTGTTTACAAGCATCCTAATAAGTGAGTAAATAGCCATCATTGGATAGGACCCCCCGGCTACTATTCACAATTGACTGATGAATAGGTAAAATGTAAGGAACCGGGGCTTGTCCGGTTGGATCGGCAAATCTTTCTGTATAAACGATCCATTGTATCGACATGAAATCAATAGGGCCAGTTTCATCTCCCTCCCATTGTG